>NZ_JAKZJI010000010.1:0-94723 GCF_031142805.1 Streptococcus sp. IsoGale022
ACTGGAAAACACCTTATGAAGTTTTCTATGAAGAAAATGTGCACTTATTTTGACAATTCAAGCTTCAAGATGTACCCAAATTCAAGAGCGATGACAAAGCTGACTGAGCTATGTGTTGCCATGCTTTCTCCTGCTCGAAAGCCCTCGAAAATTATGATAAAATAAGGAAAAGACAAAACCTTAAAAGGACACCTTATGAAAAAAATAAATGAATCTTATAAACTGATCGTCTTTGCGGCGCTCGCTCTGGCTTTGGTTCTCTATATCGGGAACATCTGGTCTGGTCTGCAGAGTCTGACTTCGGTTTTTTCGCCTATTATACTGGGTGGAGTCCTAGCCTTTATCTTTAATGTGCCTATGAAAAAGCTGGAAGACTTCTTGGACAAATGCAGAGTCCCTCAGAAGTTGCAGCGCGGTTTGGCCTTAGTTTTAGAGGTGCTGATTTTAGCTCTCATTATGACAGGGATTGTTTCCATCGTCGTACCGACCTTGACCACAGCGGTCAATCAGCTGAGCGCAACAATCGGCAAGGTAGCGCCTCAGGTAGCCAAGTGGCTGCAGCAGTCTGGCTTGCTTTCCTCTAGCCAGCTGAAAGATTTGACTAAGCAGCTGCAAAACAGTGACATTGTCAACCGAGCTATCTCTCTTCTGGGCAGTCTGACAGGCAATATCTCTGCCATCTTTGGCAATTTCTTCTCGGTCATCATGTCTATCTTTCTCATGTTTGCCTTCTTGAGCAGCAAGGAGCATTTGCAGACAATCACTAGCCGTCTCTTGCAGGTCCTGCTTCCTGAGAAAGCTGTCAAACGCCTATCCTATGTCGGTTCTGTCATTGTTGAGACCTATGATAAGTTTCTGATGGGGCAGATGATAGAGGCCGTCATTGTTGGGATTTTAGTCTTTATCGCCTACTCTCTGACAGGCTTGCCTTATGCGGCCTTGACAGGAGTTCTGGCTGGAGTGCTCTCTTTCATTCCCTACATCGGGCCATTCTCAGCTTGTGCTCTGGGAGCTATCTTTATCTTTACCGATAGCCCTTGGAAAGCCCTTCTTTCAATCGCAGTCTTTCAGGTGGTGCAGCTGATTGAGGGCAATGTCATCTATCCGCGCGTGGTAGGCCAGTCCGTCGGTCTCCCAACTCTCTTTACCCTAGCCGCAGCCTTGATTGGAGGTAACCTCTTTGGCTTGGTCGGCATGATTTTCTTCACGCCTATATTCGCAGTTATCTACCGCTTGGTTAGAGAGTTTGTTGTGGAGAAGGAGGAGAAAAAAGCTGAAGGGAGTGCAAGTAGATGAAGAAAAAAATAATTATTCTCAGCTCGCTTCTATTGGCTATCTTGCTTGTTAGTTTTTATTTCACTATTTATAGAAAATCAACGGAGAATGAATCTCAGAAGATAACATATAAGAGTAATTCGCACTCAAAAGTGAGACGTTCAGATATTCAAATCTTTGGAGAAAAAAAGCAATATGTTCTAGCGCCAAGTTCTTTGATTGTTGGTAAAAAGTACGCCATAGATTCAGAAAAAAGATGGGCAATCCTTCCAGAGAAAGAACAAACATCTTCGAAGGAGCATCTTCAGCAAAAAGGAGAGTATTGGAACCTTATTCTTTATAATTTAGAGGAAGAAGGCTTGCCAGAACGAAAGATTGATCTCTATCAAGCTGTTCGAAGTTACGATAAGAAAAGTGTTCCTCTTGAACTAATTGGATGTTATTATCTTGGGGGGGAGCATTACTTTAGATTGACTATAGAGAACCTTTCAGAAGAACGACCAACTTTAAAAGATGTGTACTTAAATTTGGAGACAGAACAAATAGAAGATGCATCAGAAAATACAAAGTTTACCATGGATTCTGATATCTATAATACGGCAAAAGCAACAAATTTGTCGGAAGTTATAGATCCTAAGGGCTATATGAATCCTTCGAATCAAATAGCAAAATTCACACTTGACGGGAGGGTTCAAGATGTGAACATTAATCTTTACAGCCTGTACCCAGATTTAGAGTCTAAGCTGATTAAAGAGGATTGGGCGCTTTATGTTAGGACGGATAAGGTTACACCAGATGAGTGGTTTGATACTCTTCTTTATTGGTTTGCGACCAAGGGAGAGGATGTTTTGCCAGTTTATGGCTACAATGATAATTCATCTGTATCTGATACTCAGATTCATAATAGTCAAGAAGCAAAAGCATGGTTGGAGCAGCATCCAGCGCTACAGAAAAATTAAGTAAGAAAATCAGAAAAAACCAGCGAGAATAAAAATCGCTGGTTTTTCTTTTTCCAAGGTCATAACTTATACCTATAGCTAACAATAATTACAGTCAATGGTGCTTCTAAAATGGGGATTTTGGACTGATTGACAAGATAGGTTATAGTTTTAGGCTATATCAAACTCTGGGAAATTCCAATTATACAGAGGGGGGATTTTCTGATAAGATAAAATCAAGAAAAATTTTGGAGGACGTTTATGTCAACGACTATTATTGGTTTCCCACGTTTGGGTGAATTCCGCGAATTGAAATTTACAACTGAAAAATACTTTAGACATGAAATCTCAGCAGAAGAGCTTCTGGCTGCGGCCAAAGAGTTGCGTGCTAAACACTGGAATATTGTCAAGGAAAAGGGGATTTCAGAGATTCCGTCAAATGACTTTTCTCACTATGACAATGTGCTGGATGCGGCCTTTCTCTTTAACGTGGTGCCGTCATCTGTGCAAGAGTTGGAGTTGACTGACTTGGAGCGGTATTTTGCCTTGGCTCGTGGCTATCAGGGCGAAAAAGGGGATGTCCGTGCCCTTCCGATGAAAAAATGGTTCAACACTAACTACCACTATATCGTTCCTAAATTTGAAAAAGAAACCCAAGTCAAATTGGCTGGTCACAAGATTTTTGATGAATTTGCGGAAGCGAAAGAGCTAGGCTTGGTAACCCGTCCAGTTGTAGTTGGTCCATTCACTCTCCTGCAAGTATCTGACTTTGAAGACGGTGTAGCGCCAGCTGACTTTGTAGATGCCTTAGCAGTAGCCTATCAAGAAGTTTTTGCCAAATTAGCAGAGCTGGGTGCAGAGCGTATCCAGCTGGATGAGCCAAGTCTGGTCAAAGACCTGTCAGCAGAAGAAAAAGCTCTCTTCTTGGACCTTTATAAGAAACTTCTAGCAGACAAGAAAGGCTTGGAAGTCTTGATTCAAACCTACTTTGGTGACGTTCGTGACATCTATGCGGACCTTGTAGAGCTGCCAGTAGATGCGATTGGTTTGGACTTTGTCGAAGGCAAGAAAACACTTGAACTTGTAAAAGGCGGTTTCCCAGCTGATAAGACACTTTATGCAGGGATTGTCAACGGTAAGAACATCTGGCGCAACAACTACGAAAAGAGCTTGGCGGTGCTTGAGCAAATCCCAGCTGAAAATCTTGTTTTGACAAGCTCATGTTCACTGCTTCATGTGCCATTTACAACGGCTAATGAAGAATTTGAACCAGCAATCTTGAACCACTTTGCCTTTGCGGTAGAAAAATTGGATGAAATCCGTGACTTGGATGCTATCCGCAATGGCGGTGGTGCAGAAGCACTTGCTGCTAACAAAGCTCTCTTTGCAGCAGAGCGTGTTGGGCAAAATGCAGAGCTGGCTGCTCGCATCGCTGGCTTGACGGATGCGGACTACACTCGCCTGCCGGTCTTTGCAGAGCGTGAGGAAATTCAGCACAAGGCGCTCAATCTGCCACCATTGCCAACTACGACAATTGGTTCCTTCCCTCAAACCAAGGAAGTTCGTGCCAAACGCTTGGCCTTCCGTAAGGGTGAGTTGTCAGCAGAGGACTATGACAAGTTCTTGGCTGAGCAGATCGATGAATGGATTAAATGGCAAGAAGAAGTTGGCTTTGACGTGCTGGTGCACGGTGAGTTCGAGCGTAATGACATGGTTGAGTACTTCGGTCAAAACCTGTCAGGTTACCTCTTCTCTAAGAATGGTTGGGTACAATCATACGGTATGCGTGGAGTGAAACCACCAATCATCTGGGGTGATGTGACTCGTCTCAACCCAATCACTGTTAAATGGTCTAGCTATGCACAAAGCCGTACAGACAAACCTGTTAAGGGCATGCTGACTGGACCTGTAACCATCCTCAACTGGTCATTCCCACGGGAAGACATCTCTATCAAGGATTCTACCCTTCAAATCGCTCTTGCTATTAAGGATGAAGTTCTTGACCTTGAAGCTGCAGGCGTGAAGATTATCCAAATCGACGAGGCTGCTCTTCGTGAGAAATTGCCACTCCGTCGTAGTGACTGGTACGAAGATTACCTTGACTGGGCAATTCCAGCCTTCCGCTTGGTACACTCAACAGTAGCACCAGATACGCAAATCCACACTCACATGTGTTACTCAGAATTTACCGATATCATCCCTGCTATCGATAATATGGATGCGGACGTGATATCCTTTGAAGCGAGTCGCTCTAACTTGGAAATCCTGGACGAACTCAAAGCGAAAAACTTCCAAACAGAAGTGGGGCCTGGAGTTTACGATATCCACTCACCGCGCGTGCCAAATGAAGGGGAAATTGACCATACGATCGAAGCTATCTTGGCTAAGGTGCCAAGCAGCAAGGTCTGGATTAACCCTGACTGTGGTCTTAAAACTCGTGGTATCCCAGAAACCAAGGCTAGCTTGGTGCGCTTAGTAGAAGCAGCTAAAGCAGCTAGACAACATTTGCAATAATCCTCCTGGAACCTCAAAAGTTGATCTTGATGGAGGAACATACCAAAATTAAAGCGGAGCTGACAATCCTGCAGGAGCTGTTCTTCTAGGATTGTCCTCAGCTATTACTACCATCATTGAAAGGAACTTTTTGTTATATGGTTCGTCGTCATACACCTAGTCTCTCATTTGAAGTATTTCCTCCCAATCCGGCAATAGGCAATGATAAGATTTTTCAGGCATTGAGAGAGATGCAAGATTTGGCTCCTCACTTTATCAGTGTGACAGCCAGCAATAATAAGTTTGACATTGAGGAGACGACGGTTCGTTTGACTGAGTTCATCGCCAATGATCTCAAGATTCCGACCATTGCTCACCTGCCTGCGGTCTATCTGACCAAGGACATGGTGTCTAATATCTTGCAGTCTTTGGATCGGGTTGGTGTCCATCAGATTCTGGCTTTGCGAGGGGATATTTTTCCAGATACAGCGCCTAAGGATGATTTTACCTATGCGACTGACTTGATCGAGTACATCAAGACAGAAGCGCCGCACTTTAACATCATCGGAGCTTGCTATCCAGAGGGGCATCCAGATTCGCCAAATCAGATTTCAGATATTCAAAATCTCAAGAAAAAGGTGGATGCGGGCTGTTCTAGTCTGGTGACCCAGCTTTTCTTTGACAATGAGCGCTTTTATGATTTTCAGGACAAGTGTATTTTAGCGGGTATTGAAGTGCCCATCCATGCTGGGATTATGCCGATTCTCAACCGCAATCAGGCTCTGCGCTTGCTCAAGACATGCGAGAATATCAAGCTGCCAAGAAAATTCCGGGCTATTCTGGATAAGTACGAACATGACCCAGAGTCTCTGAGAGCAGCTGGTCTAGCTTATGCTGTGGATCAAATCGTTGACTTGGTGACCCAGGACGTGGCGGGCATACACCTTTACACTATGAATAACGCTGCAACAGCCTACCATATCTATAAGGCTACCCATGCTCTCTTTAATCATCACCCATCTGTCCAATCTTTTTAAGATGAATGAAGAAACCACTGATCAGTTTCATTTGCTGTTTAGTGGTTTTTGTTTTATAATAAGGATAAAAAACTTATCCAAATCTAAGGAGGAGCTGATGGAACATTCGCTGACCTTGGTTAAGTCTATGCAGTTTGGCCAAGAAGATTGTTTTTTTGCTTTCTGTGGTTATTCAAAAACGGAAGCCCATCATAGCTTTGGGCCGGCTGTTCGGGATGTTTATGTCATTCATATCGTACTGGAGGGGCGGGGGACTTACTCCGTTGGCAATCAGCGCTATGATTTACAGGAAGGGCAGGGCTTTGTGGTGCCACCGGGTCAGTCGGTCTTTTATCAGGCTGATGGAGAAGAGCCATGGTCTTATGTCTGGATGGGACTGGGTGGGCACCTCTTGCCTCGTTATCTGCAGGCTCTGGGACTACAGTCAGGCCAATGGTCTTTTGAGCTGACTTCTTTCCAGGAATTTAAGGCCTTGGTCTTTGAAAGTCTGGCCTATGAGGGTAGCGGAATAACAGCTGAACTAGCTCTGCAAAGGCAAGTTTATCGCTTTCTAGAGCTCTTGTCCCAGCGTCTCAAGCAGACATCCTTAATCGTGGAAAGCCGTCAGGTCAATCCTTATGTCCAGCAGGTCTTGGAACTGCTGAGCAGTCATCTGCCAGAAAGTTTATCTGTACAGGAGTTGGCACAGAAATTGGCGCTGCATCCTTCCTACCTATCTCGGCTTTTCAAGGATGAAGTAGGCAAGGGGATTAAGGAGTACAGTAATGATTTGCGGCTCAATATGGCAGCTGATTTGCTGACGAGCAGCCAGCTTTCGGTGGAAGAGATTGCCAGTAAGACAGGCTTTTCCGGAACACAGAGCTTTTCAAAAGCCTTCAAAAAGGCGCGTGGCCAGTCGCCCTTGAATTTTCGCAAGTCTAGCTCTCATCTGGGGCAGGAGCTGTAAAAAGTCACATTTGGACAAATAATACTAGAAAGAAAGGCTTACCAAAAGGGGTGGCCTTTTTTATAATGAAAGGAGAAGCATGATTGCGGACTACGAAAGGAGAAGGTCATGAATAAGGCGAGTATTTCGTTTAACGAAGAGTACAGACAATTTCATCTGACTAATGGTGAGATTTCTTATATCTTTCGAGTTTCTGAGGATGGTAAACTCTTGCAGCTTTACTACGGAGCGGCGGTGCCGGAGCGGGATTATTCTTATCTGGTGGAGCTGCAGCATCGGCCCATGACGACCTATCGGAAAGAAGGAGATTTACGTTATTCTTTGGAGCATGTGCGGCAGGAATTTCCAGAATACGGCACGACAGACTTTCGCCATCCCGCTATCTGTCTGCGGCAGGGAAATGGATCGCGCATTACTGACTTTGTCTATGTCAGTCATCAGATG
Source organism: Streptococcus sp. IsoGale022 (assembly GCF_031142805.1). NCBI lineage: Bacteria > Bacillati > Bacillota > Bacilli > Lactobacillales > Streptococcaceae > Streptococcus > Streptococcus sp. IsoGale022. Next base: position 7,134 of record NZ_JAKZJI010000010.1, read on the forward strand.
GTAGATGGTAAGCCAGCTTTAGAGGGGCTGCCCGCTACTTATACAGAGACTCAAACGGAGGCTAAGACTCTTATTCTAACCCTCCGAGATGAGTTGACAAAAGTAGAAGTTCAGCTGTTTTATACGATTTTTACTGATTGGCCGGTTATCGCTCGTTCCAGCAAAGTGATTAATCAAGGCAGGGAAACTTGCTACTTGGAATCCCTAGCTAGTCTGTCGCTGGATCTGCCAGATGCTGACTATGACTTGCTGCAGCTATCAGGAGCATGGGCCCGGGAACGCCATATCAAGGAGCGTCCGCTTCAGCAGGGGACTCAGTCCATTGAGTCAACTCGCGGTATTTCCAGTCCTCACCACAATCCCTTTGTAGCTCTTAAGCGCTCGGAAACGACTGAGTTTTCAGGTCCAGTGCTAGGAGTGGCCTTGGTGTACTCAAGTAATTTTCTCATTCAGGCTGAGGTGGACACCTATGATGTGACCCGGTTGCAGCTAGGCATCAATCCTTTCGGTTTTGAGTGGAAGCTGGCTGCGGGCCAATCCTTTACCAGTCCAGAAGCTCTGCTGGTATATTCTGAGCAGGGCCTCAACGGCATGAGTCAAGTTTTTCATCAGCTATTTCGTCAACGTCTAGCAAGGGGATACTGGCGCGAGCGAGCGCGTCCTGTGCTCATCAATAACTGGGAAGCTACCTATTTTGACTTTAGTGAGAATCAGCTTCTGGATCTTGCTGAAAAGGCTCAGGAAGTAGGAGTGGAACTCTTTGTGCTAGATGACGGCTGGTTTGGCCAGCGGACTAATGACCGCGCTGGGCTGGGTGATTGGTTTGTCAATCCAGAAAGGCTGCCGCAGGGGCTGGGCTCGCTAGCAGAGCGAATTCACGGTTTAGGCATGAAGTTCGGTCTTTGGTTTGAGCCGGAAATGGTCAATAAGGACAGCCAACTCTATCGAGCTCATCCTGACTGGCTGCTGGCAGTGCCAGATAGACAGCCCCACCATGGTCGGAACCAGTTCGTTTTGGACTATTCTCGGCCGGAAGTAGTGGACGAGATTTTTGAGCGTCTGTCAGCGGTTATCGAGGAAGCGCAGCTTGATTATATCAAATGGGATATGAATCGCCCTCTGACGGATGTCTTCTCAGCTGCCTGGCCAGCTGAACAGCAAGGAGAGATTTTCCACCGCTATGTCTTGGGTGTTTATGACTTGTATGAGCGTTTAATCAATCGCTATCCGAAATTGTTATTTGAGTCCTGCTCTTCAGGTGGAGGCCGTTTTGATCCAGGTATGCTCTATTATGCTCCGCAGGCTTGGACCAGTGATGATTCGGATGCCATCGAGCGCTTGAAAATCCAGTATGGGACCAGCCTTCTCTATCCGCTTTCGTCCATGGGAGCCCATGTCTCCATCGTGCCCAATCACCAGACCAATCGTCTGACTCCGTTGAAGACGCGGGGCAATGTTGCCTTTTTCGGTTCCTTTGGCTATGAGCTGGATCTTAATCAGCTAAGCCCAGAAGAATTGGCTGAAGTCAGGGAACAGATAGCTTTTTACAAGCGCCATCGAGAGCTAATTCATAATGGAACTTTTTATCGACTGCAGTCGCCCTTTAAGGGAGATGGGCAGACAGCTTGGATGGTTGTCAGTCAGGATCAGAACACGGCACTTTTAGGCACTTTCAAGGTCCTCAATCAAGTCAATCGCTCTCATCAGCGCTTGCAATTGAAAGGGCTGGCTTTGGATAAGGTCTATCGGCTAGAGGGGCGTGCCTATATGGGGGTTGAGCTTATGAGAGTTGGGCTGGTCACCACGGACGCTTCCAGCGGTCAGCTTCTGGAGGATTCTGAGCAAAAGCCGAGCTATGACTTTGATTCCAAGCTCTGGCTGTTTGAAGCAGAGGATGAGTAGATAAGATGGGAAATAAAAAAAGCAGAAGGAACAAGCTGATTAAAAGCTGTCCTTCTTGCTTTTTTTCTCTGAGAAAAAAAGGATAGTACCATTATCTCTGATAATTCTATAGGAAAAAGCTTTCGAAAAGGTATATAATAGGATGAAGAGTTCGTAAAATAATATTGGCCAAAAATGAGAGAATTTATAAAAATGAAGAAAGCATTTGCCAGATTGGATTATTAGTAGAAATCATTCGGCAAATGCGAGGAAGAACATGAGGAAGAGGAAGTTTTATGACGAGAAAAATCATCTTTCTGGACGTGGATGGGACCATCATCGACTATGATAATCATATACCGGAGTCTGCTGTTGTCGCCATTCGCAAGGCACGGGAAAAGGGCCATTTAGTTTATGTCTGCACAGGTCGCAGCAAGGCTGAGATGCCGCCGGAAATTTGGGATATTGGCTTTGATGGTATGATTGGTGGCAACGGTTCTTATGTGGAGCATGAAGGAGAGGTTGTTCTGCACCAGCTGATTCCAGGAGATATCGCTAAAAGGCTAGTCGACTGGCTTCAAGAGCGGGGCTAGAGTTTTACCTAGAGAGTAATAACGGTCTATTTGCAAGCAGGGGCTTTCGCGAAGCAGTTCGACCAGTGTTTCAGACCTATGTTCTTGGAAAAGGTGTTAATCCAGAAAAAGTAGTAAATATGGAGGCAGAAGAAGCTTTTCACGGTCTGGTTTATGGTGGGGAGCTCTATCGGGACGACCTGAACAAAGTCAGCTTTATCCTAAAGAGTTACCAAGACCATCTGGATTCTAAGTCAGCTTTTCCTGAACTCAAAGCAGGTACTTGGGGCGGCAAGGGCGAGCATGCACTCTTTGGTGATTTGGGCGTCAAAGATATTACCAAGGCGCATGCTATTGAGGTTCTGCTGAAGCATCTGGATGCTGACAGGGCAGATACTCTGGCTTTTGGCGATGCCAAGGTTGATATTCCTATGCTGGACTATTGTCAGGTCGGGGTCGCTATGGGAAATGGCGGAGCAGAAATCAAGGCCATGGCCGATCTGTTGACAGTCTCGGTCAGCCAAGACGGTCTCTACAAGGCTTTTGAAAAGTTAGAACTCATCTAAAGGAGAGATGAATGATGGCAAAAACTCTTTATCTGATGCGGCATGGCCAAACGCTTTTCAACCTGCGCCACAAGGTGCAGGGGTGGTGTGATGCACCTTTGACCGATTTTGGCATCTATCAAGCCCAGGTTGCAGGCCAGTATTTTAAGGATGCCGGTATTACGTTTGACGATGCTTATAGCTCTACTCAAGAGCGGGCATGTGATACCTTGGAATTGGTAACAGACGGGAAGCTTCCCTATAAGCGTATCAAGGGACTCAAGGAGTGGAACTTCGGCACCTTTGAAGGGGAAAGCGAAGCCCTTAATCCGCCCTTGCCTTATGGAGATTTCTTTGTGACCTATGGCGGTGAATCACAGAATCAGGTCCAGGAGCGTATGGCAACGACCATTCTTCAGCTCATGCAAGAGACAGATGGCCAGTCCGTGCTCATGGTCTCCCATGGCGGGGCCATGGCCAATTTTGCCAGAGCTTGGCAGAAAAACTGGCGTCTGGATGCTCTAGGTCACATGACCAACTGTGGGATTTTGAAGTTTACTTTTGAACAGGACCAATTTTACCTAGAAGAAGTGATTGGTCACGATTTTAGCGACTGGGAGGGAAAATGAAAGATTTATATTTGATGCGGCACGGTCAGACTTTTTTCAACCAAGAAGGCTTGGTGCAGGGAACTAGCGACTCCCCTTTGACTGAACTGGGGCAGGAACAGGCCCGGCAGGCAGGGGCTTATTTGCAAGGGCGGGGCATTCGTTTTGGTCCTCTCTACTCGTCCACTCAGGAGCGAGCTTCTGATACTCTGGAACTTGTCTCTGGCCGGACCGACTATACTCGCCTTAAGGGCATTAAAGAATGGAACTTTGGTCTTTTTGAGGCCCAGCCTGAACGTCTGCAGCCGAAATTCCGACCGGGAGCTACCTCTTTTGAAGACCTCTTCGTCCCCTATAGCGGAGAAGGTGTGGACCAAGTCGGTGAGCGCGTGCTAGTCACTCTGACTGAGGTTATGGAGCAGGCAGGAGCAGAACCAGTATTGGCTGTTAGCCACGGCGGTGCCATGTGGGCCTTCTATCTCAAAATTGCAGCTCAAACTCTGGATCCCAAGGTGCGCTTTGGCAACTGCGCCATCTGCCATTACCATTATGAGCAGGGGCATTTTAGGCTGGCAGAAGTCATTGACCCGCTGACGGGTAGTGTATATGTGTGTGAATGAAAAAGCAAATTTTTTAACGGCTCATAGTAATGAAGAATCAGAAAGATTATCACTAGAATAAAAGAGAGTGGGACAGAAATCGGGAATTCGTTAGAATTCGATTTCGTCGTCCCACCTCCGCACAGTTGAGTAGGGCTGTAAAAGCTGATGAAATCAGCGTAGTAGAGCCCACTCAACCACTGCGTCTTGCTCGACAATCCTAAGACAATTGAGAGGCTAGGACTTTTGTCCCAGCCTCTTTTTGGTTTATACTTGACTGTAGGTTTCACGGCGACTTAGTTTTGCGTCTTCTTTTTTGTTAGGTATTGGTTGAGCTTGCTCTTCTGCCTTCCATTCACTTCGAGTAAAGACCATGGAGAGTAGTGCCAGAGCTGCAAAGGCCGTTCCTACGTACCAATAAGGCATATCCAGCGTCGTGGAGCGGCCAGATAGGTTGACGATGCCACGGAAGAGCATGCCGGCTGTCATGATGGCTACAGCTGAGTTCCAAAGGTTGAGGCTGAGCCGAGAGAGATTAGGGATGACCTTCATAAAGAGCAGGAGTAGGATGCCGCCCGTTAGAGGAATGGTAAAGAGATAGTGCATGTGGCTAGATGTTTCGCCGAAACTGAAGGATTCATAGATTCTGCTGAAAGCAAAGAAGAAAATCGTTAATAGTGCGTAGATAAGGGCTGTTTTTCTAAAACGTTTTTTGCTGGGATTAGTAACCGATGTAGACAATATCACTCACCGACCTTTCTGAGATAGTATTTCCGTTGGTCGTAGGTTTGTTAATGACCTGACCGTTAAAGTAAAGTGTAGAGGAGCCGCCGCCGTCGAGGTTATAGGCGGTCTTGACACCGTAAGATTTCATGATTTCTGCCATCTGGTAGAGGGAAAGTCCCTCGCTTTCTGAGGTGCGTCCGTCTGATACGATGATGATGTAGTGGTTTTCATCAATGATACCGATAGCTGTTCGTGGATTGGAAGACATGGACTGGCCGACTTCAGAGTTGGTATCAACGACAATCTCACCATTTTCTACAAGAGATGGGCCGAAGGCCAAGAGATTGACCACACCGTCTTTGACCAGTTGATCAGCAGAGACTTGGTCTTCATAGATAATCTTGAAGGAGCCGTCTTTGTAAATAGCCAAATCACCATTGCTAGAGTCTTCTCGGACAGTATCGCGGTAGACGACGCCATTGCGGATGACATAGCCGGTTGTATTGGCTCCGTAGTAGTCGCCGTTAACCGCTAGGATAGCATTGTTGTTGGCAGCTGTTTCCGAGGTTTTGGCAGTGACATTGTTTCCGTAGGTGTTTTGGGCAAAGGCCGTTTTCAGGTATTCTGATGAGCTAACGGTCACATCGGCGATGTAGACTTGGGTGTTGCTGACGGTCTTTTCAGTCAATGTGACCGAGATGTTGTCATCTGAATAGCTGTTGTCCGTCACTTTTGCTGTCTCAGCAGCCTTGCTGGCAGCCTCGGCATTGGACGACGAACTTGCGCTTGAAACCGTGGAAATGGTCTCTGCGATGACAAAGGTTTTCAGCATGGAGTAGCTGAAGGAAGCTGTCAGAAGCAGCCCAAAAATGGAGGCGTAGGCATAGCGTTTCTTTAAAAATTTCATGATGCGGTGTGTGTCCTTTCCTTAAAAATAAATCTCTTTTGGACCATCCAGGAGACGGTGAAGAGTAAAATTCCGACGATAATTTTGACAATCAGAAGATTGAGGCCAAAGACAGCATAGAAGAGGCGAATCAGCAGTGTGTCTAGGATAAAGAGCACTACAGCTAGGCTGAAATAGCCAGTTCCTGTCTTGAGTATACTGTCGTCGTTCTTAAAGACCAGTCTTTTATTGGTCGAATAGTTAAAGATTGAGCTGGTCACTCGAGCAATCCCGTTTGCGAGAAGAATTCTCAGGCTGGTCGGCACAGCGGCTAAAAACAAGAGAGCTAGTGCGTAGACAATGTAGTCCATGATGAAACTGCTGAGAGAAGTCAGGGCGAATTTGAATATATTTTTATAAATCATGAGCCCATCCCGAATCGGCCGGAAGTGCGAGCCTTGATTATCATTGATATAGACCGTCTCAATGGGCACTTCCAAAATGGGATATTCCTTGCTGGCTTCTAAGAGCATGTTCATTTCATACTCATAGCGCTGGCCCTCTACCTTTAGCATAAATGGAATCATGTTGGTCGTAAAGGCTCGCAAGCCTGTCTGAGTATCTGAGACACCCACGCCAGTCTGAAGCTTGAAGAGAGCCCGAGTCAGACTGTTACCGAAGCGGCTGCGCAGAGGCACCTTGCCGGTAAAGGCGCGTGCTCCCAGAATCAGCCGATTGGGATTCTCAGAAGCCTTGCTCGCTACACGGAAAATATCCCAGACCTTGTGCTGGCCATCCGCATCTGCTGTTACCACCGTTCCATAGATCTTCAGTGCTTGGATAAAGGTAAAAGCAGTTTTCAGCGCTTGCCCCTTGCCTTGATTGACCTGATGACGAAGCACAGTCGCGTACTGCTCCGCCTGCTCAAAGACTATCTGGCATTTAGATGAGCTGCCGTCATCAATAACAATGATATGAAAATCACTCTTATGGTGAATTTTTTTTATCAGCTTAATAAGATTATAATCAGGCTCATAGGCCGGAATCACTAGATAATCCATATCCATACCTCTTTCTTAGATGATTTGTAGAAAGTATACAGACTGTGGCTTAAAAATTCCTAATATAAGTTAGTTTTAAGAAAATATTAATATTTCTTTAAGGAAAGAGCAGAGAAAGAAGAGGGGAGAAAGGCTGGTGGGGATAGAGTTGGATGATGCATAACTATCTTAAATGAGTCTTAAAAATTAGGAAAATAAATATGAAGATACTCCAACTTTTTATTAAAAAACTATAACATTGTACCAAAAATATTAACGGTATAAGAAATATGCGTTATAATATTAACGGTATTACATTATAGAAAGGTTGTCTTATGAAAAAATCATTTCGTAAAGTTGTTATAGCTTCGGCTGTCATACTGAGTGCGATGGCTTTTCAACCTCATGAGGTAAAAGCTTTCGATTTTGGCGGAGGTTTTGGAAGTTCTTTTTCAGCCTCTGATTATGCGCCAATCAGTTCTAATTCTAGTTCAAGCTTAAGCAACATCAGCACAAGCGACTACCGTCCGATTAGCACACCATCGGTAAGTGAAAGTGTAAGCAGTGTTAGTTCGAGCGACTACCGTCCGATTAGTACACCATCGGTAAGTGAAAGTGTCAGCAACGTTAGTTCGAGCGACTACCGTCCGATTAGCACACCGTCGGTAAGTGAAAGTGTTAGCAGTGTTAGTTCGAGCGACTATCGTCCGATTAGTACACCATCGGTAAGCGAAAGTGTCAACAACGTTAGTTCGAGCGACTATCAGCCAATTAGTACACCGTCGGTAAGCGAAAGTGCTAGCGATGTTAGTTCGAGCGACTATCGTCCGATTAGCACACCATCAGTAAACGAAAGTGTCAGCAATGTTAGTTCGAACGACTATCAGCCAATTAGTACACCATCGGTAAGCGAAAGTGTCAGCAACGTTAGTTCGAGCGACTATCGTCCGATTAGCACACCGTCGGTAAGCGAGGACGCTAGCAATATCAAGCCTAGCGATTACAAACCAATCAGCGATTCATCTGTAAGTGCTTCGGGCAACTTGGCGGATTCTGTTGATTATAAGGCGATTGCTGGTAAAGATGATACTGTAACGACAGGCAGTCTTGCTAAAAAAGGTAAAGATGATGCCTTGAAAATGGCTGATTCTAAAGTGGATCAATCTGCAACAGACGCTTTGGGTGCAGTAGACTTTACCGAAAAGGCCTTGGAATCTGCCAATGCTGGAACTCAAAAAGCAAGCACAGGCAGTAGTCGCTATAACTTAGCTGTCTCACCGGAAGTTGAAACAGCTTTAGATTCCTTGTCAGAAGAACATAGAAATCAGTTTATTAAAGCGTTGAAAGACTATGGTTATGGTCTGAATAATTCTGAAACATCAGCTACCACAACTCCAGAGTATAGTTTAAGCTCAACTTCCTCAAGTAACAAGGGAAAGTTAGATTTTACTCCTTATGGTCAGTCTACTCTTACTAATAGCCAAGGTCAGCCTACATCGGCTTATCAAGACTTGCTGGATCTTGCAAATAGTAAAGAAAGTCAGCCTCTATTTAATCAATCTGCAAGCAATGACTATCAAATCAAGAAGGGTGATAGCTTAGCCAAAATCGGTAATCTCCATTATCCAGATGATAAAGAAAAAGCTGCAGCAGCTTCTATGCTGGCTCTTCAAGATTTGCATGGGCAGAATAAGCTGAACATCAATAATAAACAAAACCGTATTAATCTGACACCTGGTGATAAGGTCAATGTAGATTTATCTAACTATACATCAGAAGAAATCAGTGCGTTAGCCAAAGAATTTAACAAAATCCAGTCGGCAGAAAATAAAATTGATACTTTCCGTCAGGCTCAAGAAGAAGCTAAGGCCTTGGCGCGAGCTCAAGTAAGACAAACTCGAACCGAAGCTAGAAATCTTGCCCAAGACCAAGCGAAACAAAATCACACGCAGCTGACCCAACAAGCAACACAGAAAAGTCAAGCATCTAATTATAGTCCTCTTTACATTAGTCCATTGTTCAATCTCAATAAGGGGAATAAGGTTCAAACCGTCATTCCATATAAGATAGGGGCAAAGAACTATATTCCAAAGAGTAGTTCGCCTGCATCAGGGGGAGTTAGTGACTTTCAAAATAGAAAGGGGCTAACTGATAGGATTAATAATTTAGTGAACAATCTTCCCCGTGTTTCTAAAAGTCTTTCTGATGAGGCTAATGAGCTTGGTGAGAAGCTTATGGATAGTGGTGCGAGCGAAAAGAGATTTGATAAATATATTGTTGGGAGAGGAAGTGTCGCTTTAGGAGAGGGCATAGGTAGTGTTTCAGCGGCTATTAAAAGGATGGCTGATAACCCTAGTGCAGCTCCCTCTGGCATCTTTAAAGGCGCTGTCAACTTAGTAGCAGATGTACCAAATGGGGCCATAAATCTTGGAAAAACAATAATTGATGGTTGGACTTTAATAGCTGAAGAGTTACCATTCATACAGCGAGGAGCTTTGCAAAGTTTCCGTGATAGCACACCATATAATTTTCCTAGACCTCTTGAGTATAGTAGTAAGGCTGAGGAAGATTATAGTATATTTAGTCCAGGTGCGCTAGCCAAGGGGGCTAAATTATTAACTAAAGGAGCTTCTGCTCTAGGAGTTACTAAAATGACTTCGGGTGTTAGGGCAGCTAAAGATTTATCGGTTACAGAGGTAACTAGGAAATCTCCATTTGCAGAAGTTGCTAAACTTGAGCAAAAAGGCCATCAGTCTGCTTTAACAGAAAAAGTTTTAAACAACATAGCAGATAGCGCAAGGGCTCGAGATGCTTCTAACTTCTCTACTCACGCTAGAACTGAAAGAATACTAAATAATATAGCAGATAGCGCAAATGCTCGAAGAGCTTCTAATTTTTATCCTCACATTGGCAAGGAAAAGAGGATTGATACGCATCGTTATGATTTATGGAATCGTTATGTGAATGAAGGATTGGAGCCATCTGATAGAGCAAAGCTGACCCAATGGTCTCAACTACTTGAACCTGAATTCTATCTTGAGAACAAAAAAGTATTTGATAATCCAGATTATTTTAATCAGCTAACCGGAAACGCCATTTATCCAGGAACTCCCGAAAGTGCTTTGGGCAGAGTTGATGGAAGTATACATAAAGATGGATTTTTGAATGGTGAATACAAAGAATCCGTTATATTACCAGGAACCAGAATAAATAGGATTGGTTCTAATCCAACAGGAAGGTATTTCTCTCCTGCAGGAGCAACATTTGGTGAAAAGGCTTTGCCTCCTTTTATGAAATTACAACCGGATTCAGACTATATTTCTCTAAAAGAGATACCAATAAGAGAAGGATTAGTCGCACCTTGGTTTGATGAACCTGGTATGGGTATTCAATATTATACATATTTGCCGATGAGAGAACTAGAAAAAGGTGGTTACTTACATAAAACAAAAAAGGAATGATTTTATGTTAACAAAATTAAAAAACAAAATTGAAGATGGAGTTTCCGAAATTGGAAATATAAAATTAGAAGAATTTGGAATTTATTTTTCAAACAAGCCGCCTTACTTTCCAGAAGGAATCAATATAATAGAAAATAGAAATGAAAAATATAATCTAATTTTTACAGAAAGAGGTAAAATTACATCTGAGATTTCTAATCTAACTGATGACGAAGTGGCTTATCAAATTTTAAAAATTATCATTGAGATTGTTTCTTCACAAGCGATTGTTGAAAAAAATGTGGATGTAATAGAAAGATTAATTAAAAGAAACGAATTTGATAAAGTTAGTCAATTAGTTGGGGAGATACAGGGGAAGAGGTATAGATACGGAAAGGAGCTACTGCAAAAAATTAATCCTCTTTATGCTTTATGGTACGAAAGCGAGCATTATAAATAAATCTTAGCATAAACATATATCTAATCAGATAGCCATTCAGATCAAAAAAACGACCATAACGGTCGTTTTTTTGCATTACTCCACTTCCAATTCTTCTTGGTCGATTTTATGGGCTGTTCGGTAGGCTTGGTAAAAGATAAAGACAGCCAGAGCCGTCATAGCCGGTACAATGATTGGGATATCTGTTTCGATGGCAGTCAGCGGTGAGTTCCAGAAGAAGTGGAGGACGAAGGCTGCTAGGAAGTAGAAGAGCCCTGCTCGGAAGTGGTTTTTCTGAGTCTTGGCATAGCGCAGCATGAGAGCTAGACCGAGAGTGGTTAGGGCGGTGTAGAGCCAGTGAGAGGCAACGCCGCCAGTGATGCGGCCTAGGATACCAGAGATAGTGAAGGAGAAGCCTTCGGGCAGGTCAGAGAGGATGTAAGAGAAGTCCTCGCTAATCTGAAAGCCCATGCCAGCCGTAATCCCCAGCATCAAGAAGGATTTGAGCTTTTTGACTTGGACTAGATAGACAGCGAAGGCAACTGCCAACAGCTTGAGGGGTTCTTCAACCAGCGGAGCTGCGATAGCATTTTCTAGGTCGCTGAGCAGAGTATTTGGGAAGCTCGTGCTGACCCACTCGTGGATATAGGTGTTGGCCAAGCCAGAGGTCCAGCCAGAAATGAAAAGGCCACCTAGCAGAGCTACCCCAAGACTAAGTGCAGGCGTCTGCCATTTTTTCCCAGTTGACGAATCAAGAGCAGGGAAGGAATGATATAGAGCAGGGCCAAGAGGGCTGATAGTCCGACAATCCCATAGGAAGTACCTGACATACTGCCAGTAGTATAGGCTTGTGTCTCGTATTCTAAGCCAATCGCGCTCAGAAGGAGAAAAATGAAAAGAACAATATTTTTCTTCATAAGTAACTTTCTAAAATTTTATTTTCATCCTAGTATAACAAAAAAATCCTAAATAAAACCAATTTAAAAACTGGAAATTAAGGGCTGGTATAATACTTTACTTGCCAAACTGTCTCTTTTTGTTTATATTAGTTCTATAAGGTTTCTTGGAGGCGTTTGCATGACGAAAGATCTGTTGAGGTTGAAATTGCTGGGAAGTCCGAGTGTCTTTCTCAATCAGGAGGAAGTCTTTTTTCCTTTTGCCAAAATCAATGCTCTGCTTTACTATCTTCACATCAATGGAGCAGTCAATCGGGAGGAGATTGCAGGAATCCTCTGGGAAAATAAGGATAATCAGACCGCCAAAAAGAATCTGCGCAACACGATTTATCAAGCTAACAAGTTACTAGGTGGGGAATGGATTGTCGCTCCCAACCGAACTGTGCTGTCACTTAATCCCGAGTGTGCGATTGAAAGTGATGTAGAATTTTTTACGAACCATCCTGCGGAGCATCTGTCTCTTTATCAGGGTGATTTTCTGCAGGGCTTCTATCTCAAGGACAGCGAGGCCTTTGATTACTGGGTGTCTAAGATACGGACGCGATATGAGCAGCTTTATATCCAGGCCTGCTACCAACAGATGGAAACAGAAAAAGACCATCTGGATTTGAAAGAGGCTGAGCGGAATTTGCGCCGTTTGATCAGCATTGATGAGTTTGATGAGAAGAACTACCATCTGCTCATGAAGCTCTATCAGGATAATGATCGGCCTGGAAAGGTCATTGAGACCTATTACAAATTGCTCAATATTTTGGATAAGGAACTGGGTATCAGTCCTACAGAACCTATCCAGCAACTATATCATGAGGTGCTTGCCAAGGACCGTAGCGAGCGTAAGACCAAGCAGTTTCTGCGCAATACGGATCACTTTTTCGGGCGGGTCGATGAAATCAAGCGTTTGGAATCTTACTTTTCTAAGGTGATAGAGACTCAGGAGGCGCGTGCTCTGGTCCTAGTCGGTGGTACTGGTATCGGAAAGCGGACAGTGACTCGTCAAGTACTGGCCAATCGGACCAAGTATTTCCAGATTGTCATGGCTGAGTGCTTCAAGGAAGAGATGAAGACAGAACTCCAGCCTTGGCGCGGTTTGCTGGACGGCCTGGGCGACTTGGTTATTCAGCACCAGATTCTTTCTATCAGCCAGTGGCAGGTCATTTTGGAGAGTTATTTTCCCATTTTGACAGGAGGCGCTTCAGATCTTCAGTTGGATGCGGACAAGCTGGCTCAGTTTGTGGTAGATATTCTGCAGAAGATTTCTAAGAAAAAGGCTTTGATTGTCTTGATTGAGGACTGTCACTGGATGGATGAGGCTAGCGTTGCTGTCTTGGAGCAGGTCATGAATCATTTGACCGGCTATCCTGTGGCCTTTGTGCTGACCAAGCATTTGAGCACCCCTTCTTATTTGGAACATTTTTTCAATCACCTGCTGGTTCGCAATAAGCTGGACTTTATTGAGCTGCAGCCGCTGAATTTTAAGGATAGTGCAGCTTACTTGCAAGCCCAGACAGGTCAGATAGCCATATCTGAAGAAGGCCTTGAGGATATTTATCGGGTCAGTCAAGGTATCCCTTTCTTCCTGTCGGAGTATGCTGAGCAGCTTCTGCGAGGAGAGAAGTTTCATCCGCTGACTCCGGCCATCAAGGCCAAGCTATCCTTGAAGCTGGATTATTTGAGCAGCCAAGAGGAGGAGTTGGTGGACTATCTGGCCTGCTTTAGGGCTCCTGCATCGGTTTCGCTCTTGGCTAGGCTACTAGGTTTGCCGATGGAAGAAGTAGTCGAAATCACTGAGGAGTTTGGATGGAAGCAGCTGTTGGTGGAAGAAGAGCAGGGCGAGGACTTGGTAGTGCGATTCAGCCAGGAGCTTTTGAGAATTTACGCCTATGAGCGCTTGTCACTCGCTAAGAAGCGAATGCTGCATCACCAGATTGCCCAAGGAATGGAAGACCAGCTGGGAGACTCTCTCTATCATGCTCAGCTGCTCAATGAAATCGCCTATCACTACAAGATGTCCAAGCAGCCGATTAAGTCTCTGGAGTATGAGCTGCATTATCTCGAGGCTACCCTGCAGTTTCATCACGAGCTATTTCCAATTTATTCGCGGGAGTTTGGTTTTATCGAAAAGACGGATGATAGCAATCAGTCAGCGGTTTTAGACCAGTTTGACCGTATCCGTCGGGAGATAGAGGGCTTAGAGAGAAAACACCAGAATCACAAGGATTTTCAGCTTTTGCTTCTTCGCTTTCTCTATCTAGAAGGGCGCTATGCTATCCGGACGGGGAATTACCAGCAGGGAATGGACAATATCCAGCAGGTGATTATTTCGGCCAAGGAGCTGCAGCAGATGGATTTTCTCCTAGAAGGCTATCGGCAGATGATTTACTACTGCATCCAGACGGAGAATATCCCTGAGATGCGCTACTATACGGAGCTGGCTCTGGATGCTTCTGTCCAGGCCAACAATCACGAGGCTATTGCTATCAATCTCCGGCTCAAGGGGCTATATCATCTCATGATTGGGGATGAGGAGCAGTCGCTTCACCATCTCTATCAGTCTATTGATTGTTTCAGCTTGACGGCTTCGCTGCGTTCCAAGTACTCGATTCAGATTGCGGCGGCTCTAGACTATCTGGCAGAGATTGAGCAGATTCGCGGAAATTTCACGACTGCGCTGACCCATCAGAAGGAGGCCATTAAGCTGACGGAAAATAAAACAGCAGAGCCTTCGATTTTTGCTTTCTACATCGGCTTGGGTATGACCTATTATCAGCTGAAAGATTATGAGCAGGCGGAGCGAATTTTCCTCAAAGCTAAAACAGCCTTGAAATCTCTCAGCTTCCCTTGGAAAGAGACCCAGTTGGAAGTTTATTTGGCCTTGATTGGTTGCGAGAAGGGAGATTACCAGCCTGTGCTTGATCTGCTGCGGAAAAAGGATAGCCTCATTAGTCGCTATGGCAATCCGCGGGACAAGGGGCTGATCTACTATCTGATGGCTGTGATTAAGCATCGCCTGCTGACTGGCAGCTTGCAGCAAGCAGGCTTTGAAGACTTGCTGGATCAGGACTTTGAGACCTACTATGAAACGGCCAAAAGCCAGCTCAATCCCTACCGAGATCGGCACCAACTAAAGGAATTAGAAAACTTACGCCAAGGGCTATCTCAGGCATTAAACGCAAAATAAAAGAGGATGAACATAGAGTTCATCCTCTTTTGATGTTTGTAATGAAGTTTTTAAATGCCCATTTTAGTCATGTGCTTGTGCCCAGACTTGGGTCAGGTAAAAGACAAAGCTGGCAGCCAGATTGGCCGTATGGTTGTCTATATCGTGAGGTGGAGAGACTTCGACAATGTCAAAGCCGATCAGCTTGCCTGAGGCAGCGATGTGCTGGAAGACCAGAACAGCTAGATTGGGGTCCACACCGAGCGACTGAATAGCACTGACACCAGGAGCGGCGCCAGCTGAGAAGCAGTCAATATCAATGGTCAAATAGACCTGCTCCTTGCCGGCCAGAAAGGTATCAACCGCCTTGCAGACTTCCTTGTAACCCATTTGGTACATATCCATTCCAGTCAGAAACTGGATGGCCTTGGATTTTGCCACAAAGTCAAAGAGAAAGAGATTGTTATTGTGCTCCTGAATCCCTAGGATGAGGTAGTTAAAGGTCTTCTTTTGAGCCAGAGTGTCATCGAACATCTGGCGAAAGCCGGTACCGGAGTTGGGACCAGTCTGGTCATAGGGACGCAAATCAAAGTGGGCATCCATATTGATAACGGCCAAGTCTTGGTCAGGTGCTAGTGACGACTTGAGGCCCAGATAGTGGCCGTAGGCTGTTTCGTGGCCACCCCCTAGGACAATAGGTCGGAGATTGAGCTCTCGCAGGCGTTTGACTGCTCGAGCCAAGCTTTGCTGCAGCTGCTCTAGAGAGCGGTTAGGGCCGTCAATATCGCCAACATCAAAGACGCGAACGTTTCTGCCCAGATGCCAAGGAAGTTTGGCCAGCTGAGTTCGGATAGCTTGTGGTCCTTCGACAGCCCCCACTCGGCCGTGGTTGATATAAACCCCTTTGTCACTCTTGAAGCCAATTAGGGCAAAGTTGACCCCGTCAAAGGGTTTTAAGTTAGGGTCATTTAAGTCCAAAAACTCAATAACCATCCCCCATTTGGCAGCATATAAATCATCATCCAGTCTCTTATGATAGTAGCTGTTATCTAGCTGATAGTAATCTTCTAACATGATTTTGTCCTTTTCCATAACGATACTTGCGACTTTATTATAAGAGTTTCCACAAAGCCTGTCAATGGCTTTTGGCGGGAAAAGAAGCCCAGCTGCATGAGAGCGGGCTTCTTATGTTAGCTTTTTTACAGAGGGATCTGCTTTAGAACTGAATGCTCAAGTCCACAGCCTTTTCAACGGCTGCTAGGAATTCTTCGTTTTCAATCAGCTCAGAAGCCTTGTTGAGCTCTTCGTAGATTTCGATGTCCTTATCAAACTCGATAAAGCGGACATGCTGGCGGAAGAGGTCGTAGGCTGGCTTGGTTCCTTTACCAAGTTCATGGTTTTCTGGTTTCAGATCCAGAGCTTGGCAGGCTGCCATGATTTCTGTTGCTACGATGCGGCGAGAATTCTTGAGAATTTCAGCTGCCTTGCGTGCTGCGGTTGTTCCCATGCTGACAAAATCTTCTTGGTTTTCACAAGATGGGATAGAGTCTACGCTGGCTGGATGAGACAAGACCTTGTTCTCAGAAGCAAGCGAAGCACAAGCATACTGGGTAATCATAAAGCCAGAGTTGAGTCCTGGGTGTTTGACCAAGAATGATGGCAGCTTGCTCAGTTGGCTGTTGACCAGACGTTCTACACGACGCTCGGATACATTACCGATTTCAGAAATAGCGATACCGAGGAAGTCGAATGGCTGTGCCATTGGTTCTCCGTGGAAGTTACCACCTGAGATGACATGACCTTCCTTGGTGATGATAGGGTTGTCTGTCACTGAGTTGATTTCAATCTCAACCTTGGCCTTGACATAAGCGATAGAGTCCTTGCTGGCACCATGAATCTGCGGAATACAACGCAGGGTATATGGGTCTTGGACCCGTTGTTGAGTGGCTACGGTCGTATTTCCACTGCCTTCTAGAAGATTGCGGATATTGCGGGCTGTAGCCAGCTGTCCGCTTTGAGGACGGATGGTATGCAGGTCTTCTTCGAAAGGACTGGTAATACCATTGTGGACTTCCATGGAAAGAGCGCCAGCGACATCTGATAATTTAAGCAGCTGGATGGCATCGTAGGTAGCCAGAGCTCCGATACCTGTCAGAACAGTCGTACCGTTAATCAGCGCCAGCCCTTCCTTGGCTGCTAGAGCAATTTTCTCGATACCGGCCTTGTCCAAAGCTTCTTGTCCAGAGAGTAATTGGCCTTGATAGTAAGCGCGACCCAGTCCTAGCATAGGTAGAACCATGTGAGCTAGCGGTGCTAAATCTCCAGAAGCTCCTAGAGAGCCTTTTTCTGGAATGTAAGGTACAACGCCTTTATTGAGCAATTCCAATAGCTTTTCGACAGTAGAGAGACGAATACCAGAATAGCCCTTGACCAAGGAATTAATCCGAATTAACATAATCGCGCGGACTGCATCTTCTGGCAGGGGATCACCAAAGCCTGAAGAGTGCGTACGGATGAGGTTTTCTTGCAGCTGCGTCGTATCTTCTGGTGAGATGCTGACATTGCAGAGAGAGCCAAATCCAGTTGTAACACCGTAGACCACCCGCTTTTCGCGGACGATGTCATCTACGATTTTACGGGAAGCTTCGACAGCTTCCTTTGCTTCTTGGACAATTTCGCAGGTGGCTCCATGTCGGGCTACTGCGATAACATCTTCAAGTGTTAGACTGTTTCCGTCTAAGTGAATCAATTTTGACATATAGAATCCTCCATTATGGGATATAATGCTTTGAGTTAGTCAGGATTAGTAGGAACCTGTTTTCGACCGTGCATGAAGTAGTAGACTAAGCTGGCAACGGCAGCTCCAATGACACCGTAGACTACGTTCATCGGATTATCAGCTACAATCATAATCAAGCTGACAACAACAGCTAAGACTGGGATGATAGGGCCGAATGGTACACGGAAGACAACCTTCTTTTCTGGATACATTTTTCTGAGTTTCAAGACCGCCAAAGCAGTTGGAATGTATTGGAAGAAACGGAAGACCACGCTGAGGGTTGCCAATTCTTCAAATTTACCAGAGAAGAGTAGGGCGATGGCACATGCTCCAGAAATGATAATTGCTACAACAGGAGCGTTTTTAGAGTTGGTTTCTGAAATTTTCTTAGGGAGCAAGCCTTCATCTGCGATGGCTGCACCATAACGCGGTACCATGATGGATTCCCCGATATTAAGACCGGCGATTGAGATAAGGGCACCAATAGAGACAATCCAAGTACCAGCAGGGCCGATCATTGCTACGAAGGCATCTTGTACAGAAGCATCCGTCTGCATAATATGGTTACCCAGCATAGCGATGGTTCCAGCGATGATGAGCATATAAAGGACAGAAACGATACTAATGGAGCCTAGGATAGCCCGAGGCACGTTCTTTTCTGGGTTGCGCATTTCACCGGCAACGATAGACATGGTTTCAAAGCCAATGAAGCCATAGAAGATATAAACGGCTGTGTTGGCAATAGCAGTCATGACATTGGTTCCAGGTTCAAGCTGTAGGAAAGGAGTGAAGTTTCCTTTGTCTATTCCACCTTTGATAAAGAAGATGGCACATGCTGCAAAGGCAATGATTGGAATCAACTTCGCTACAGTTGTAGCCAGTGTGAAAAATTTAGAGGTCTTCAAACCAGCAATATTCATCAAGCTAAGCAAGACAATCAAAGTGATACTAAGGACCAATTCGTAAGGAGTAAAAGCCGGGAAGGTAATGACGAAGAGTCGGGCAAAGCCGGCAGCCATTGCTGACCAAGCGATGATGGTTACGACCCAGCCTAGAAAACCAACGTTAAATCCAATGAAGTCTCCAAAAGCCGCTTTGGAATATTGGAAAGCTCCGCCATTCTTGTTAAAATAACCAGCAGTTTCTGCCAAGCAGACAGCTAAGAGAATAACGAGGAGGGCAGTTCCAAGCATGACAGCTAGAGAGGCAGGACCAAGTCCTTTATAAATCTTTTGCGGTAGGAGGAAAATCCCTGAACCGATAACGGCATTGATACCGTAGAGAGTTGCACCGGAAAAGCTGAATTTCGCTTTTTCCTGTTCTTGTTCTTGTGCAGTGAGTTTAGTTGCATCCATAATAATGTTTCTCCTTTAGAGATATGGGATCCTTTCCAAGTAAAGATAGAATGGTGACAAGGCATCATGGTATCTTTACTTAGTAGGGATGTGGGTCAAACCAGCCCAAATAGCAAGGGGCGTTCCCTTTGGCTGGTTACTCGAAAACATTATTTGCAGCTCAGTTTCCTGAGTCTCTTTTTCCACTATCAGAAGCTGCTCTGCCTCTAGGTTAAGTGCTGGCAGGTTTGTTCCCGTCAACATCAGATCACCTAAGGCATAGATAAATTGAATTTCGTCATCTCGGCTAAGCTCTTGCCCATTCGAGATGGCAATCATCTGTCCCTGATAATGGTCGCTGTAGATTAAGTTAAAGTCGGTACAAGTCCCCCGACTTGTGATAGAATCACTCCCTTCAAAGATATAGGGAGTAAAGGGAGCTAGAACCGTTTCCTCCTGCCGGCTGGCATTGTGGAGATGAAGTGTATGGTCCAGGCTCATGAGAATGCGGTGAAAGCCGCTGAGGTCAGAAAACTGACTTTCAGCCAACTCCACAGTCGCTGTTGAGAGGCGATAGTCAAAGTCCCGCTTGCCATAGTGGCCAGTTGACGGGGAAAGATAAAGCTGTTTTGTCTTTCCCCCCGACCAATCGGAAACTTGAAAATCATTTGCTCTTAGAAGGGTTACATGTGTCATTTTTGGTATTTATTTAGAACAAACCGCTGATATTGCCGTCTTTGTCAACATCAATCTTTTCGCTGGCTGGCACTTTAGGCAGCCCTGGCATGGTCATGATCGCACCAGTCAAAGCAACGATGAAGCCTGCACCGGCAGAAACTTTGAGCTGGCTGATAGTCACGACAAAGTCTTTAGGTGCGCCTAGCTTTTTAGCATCGTCTGAGAAGGAGTACTGAGTCTTAGCCATACAGATAGGATAGTTGGAGAAGCCCAGCTCTTCCAGTTGTTTGAGTTCGCGTTTAGCAGCAGGAGTCAGGCGAACGCCCTTACCTCCATAAACCTTGGTAACAATTTTGTTCAGCTTGGTTTCAATGGAGTCCTCTTCATTATATACAAATTGGAAGTGATTGTCTCCTTCGGCCAGTTCAACGACTTTTTCAGCCAACTCTTTACCGCCAGCTCCGCCATTCGCCCAGACGTCAGAAATCACTACGTCAACTCCGCGTTTTTGGCAGGAGTCATAAACTGCTTGCAATTCTGCTTCGGTATCCAGAGGGAATTTATTGATGGCAACGACTGCTGGCAATCCATAAACATCTTGAATGTTTTCCAGATGTTTTTCCAAGTTTGGCAGACCATCTACAACGGCTTGGACATTTTCTTCAGCCAGGTCGCTCTTAGCCACACCGCCGTGCATCTTGAGAGCACGGATGGTAGCAACTAGAACTACAGCTGCTGGACGAAGTCCAGATGTACGACACATGATATCAATGAATTTTTCAGCACCCAGGTCAGCACCGAAACCAGCTTCTGTAACTGCATAGTCGGCATATTTGAGAGCCAGCTTGGTAGCTAGGACACTGTTACAGCCATGAGCAATGTTGGCAAAAGGTCCACCGTGAATCAAGGCTGGCGTGTGTTCCAGAGTTTGAACCAGGTTTGGATGGATAGCGTCTTTGAGCACAGCAGCCATAGCGCCACCAGCTTTCAAGTCCTTGGCAGTTACTGGCTTACCTTCAAAGCTGTAGCCAATGATGATTTTTTCCAAACGGTTCTTGAGATCGGTAATATTTTCTGACAGACAGAGAATAGCCATAACCTCAGAAGCAACTGTAATGTCAAAACCGTCTTCACGCGGAACACCATTGACCTTGCCCTGCAAGCCGTCTACAATGTGGCGCAGTTGCCGGTCATTCATATCTACTGCCCGCTTCCAAGTGATGCGGCGAGAGTCGATGCCTAAGGCATTGCCATGGTGGATGTGGTTATCAATGAGGGCCGCCAGCAGATTGTTGGCAACACCGATGGCATGAAAGTCACCAGTGAAGTGGAGGTTGATATCCTCCATCGGCACAACTTGAGCGTGCCCACCGCCAGCAGCACCGCCCTTGATACCAAAGACAGGTCCGAGTGAAGGTTCCCGTAGAGCGATAACGGCTTTTTTGCCGATAGCAGCTAGTGCATCGACCAATCCGACAGAAGTCGTGGTCTTGCCTTCTCCGGCTGGTGTTGGAGAAATAGCGGTCACGAGAATCAGTTTGCCGTCTGGTTTGTCTTTGAGGGCTTCCAGCTGGCCGGCACTGATTTTTGCCTTGTAATTTCCATAAAGAGACAAGGCGTCTTCAGCAATTCCTAGCTTTTCTGCCACCTCTTTGATGGGCTTCATTTGAACCGAATTCGCAATTTCAATATCTGATAAAACCATATTGTTACCTCTTGAGAAAAGAAAGTCCATTCATGGGAAAGAGTGGACTTCTCTTCCGTTTATCCATTAGACAACTTTCAAAATTTCTTGATAAATATCATCTGCTAGAGAGCAGCCTTTTTGCAGTAGCTCTTCACCCTTGCTGCGGTAGCCTGCGACGAATGCTTCATCCTTGACACCTGACAGGTTGATGAGGACATTGAGCCAAGCCCCTTGCAAACCAGCCTTAAGGTTGAGAGCTGCTACTCCCAGGTCGCTGGCAGCGTTGGTATTGGACTTGCCGACAGCCTTTTGGGTTGTTTGCAGGGCAGCCAAGATGTCTTCCATCATGCCATAAGGTGACTTGGTCGCTTCCTTGAGGGCTTGTTGCATAGCTTCCCGACGGGCAGCTTTGTCTTCCTCTGTCTCCTTAGGCATATCAAAGACAGCAGAGACTAGATTGAAGGCTTCGGTGTCCTTGTCAATAGCTGTGAGCAAGCTTTCTTGCAGGCGGGCGCTTTCTGCGTGCACTTGAGCAATTTCTGCTTCAAATTCTGCGTATTTTTTCTTGCCAAGGGTCAATTCACAGACCATCTTAGTCAGGGAAATACCGTTCGCTGCGGAAAGAGCAGCGGCAGAGCCACCTCCAGGTGCAGGAGCATCTGAGCCTAGGACTTGGGCGAATTCTGTCAAACTTAAATCTACTAATTTCATAGGTTTCTGTCCTCCTAGCCCAGCAAATGGTTTTCCAGAACTTGCTTGCCATAGTCAAAGTCTTCGATTTGCAGATAGTATTCTGCTGCGTCAATCAAAGCCTTGGCTGGAGCCAAACCGATGACTTCTGAGCCGAGGATTCCAACTCCGTAGCGTTTGGCTTCAAAGCGAACTGTTTCAAAGACACGATAGAGTGGGAATTTTTCCAGATTGACCATGTTGATAGAAACCTGAGCAATGTTGCGGTCTTCCAGCATCACGCCAATAGCTTTACAGTACTTGTAGCCACCGCTTGATCCACGGATTATTTTGGCAATATTGTTGGCAATTTCCAGATTGTCTGTATCCAAGTTGATGTTGTAGGCGATGAGCGGCATTCTAGCACCAACAGCAGTGACACCAGCAGTTGGGTGAATCTTTCTTTCACCGTAGTCAGGCGCCCAGTCAGCTTCCAAGAGTTTTTCAGGCATGCCTTCAAACTGACCTTTACGAACCTTAGCCAAATTTTTACGCTCTGGACGAGTTGCTGCATCTTCATAGAGGAAGATAGGGATACCGAGCTCACGGTTGATTCGCTCAGATACTGTCTTCGCAATTTCTACGCATTCCTCACTTGTGATGTCCTTAATCGGTACAAAAGGCAGGACATCAGTTGCGCCCATACGAGGGTGTTCGCCCTGGTGCTTGGTCAAGTCAATATTTTCAGAAGCGTATTTGACCAAACGAAAGGCAACTTCCTGAATATTTTGATCATCACCTACCAAGGTAAAGACGCTGCGGTTGTGGCTGGCATCAGAAGAGTGGTCCAAAAGTGTTACGCCTGGCACGCTCTTAGCTGTTTCCACTAGACCGTCAATGACCGCTTGGTTGCGGCCTTCAGAAAAGTTAGGAATACATTCAACAATTTTTGCCATAAGATATTACCTCGTGATATCAATAATTTTAATTTATAATATGAACTTAATAAAGCAGAACCTCCTCCTGAGCCAGGTTGATACCCAGCTCAGGTCAGAAGTTGGGGGAATTTTTTCCTATTCGAACAACTTTTTAACAGATTCTTTGACCAAATCTTCGTCAGTTAAGTATGGAATGGTAATGTGGTCTGTGCCTTGGTGGAGGCGGTTGTACTCGATAGCTGTCTCAATAGCATGCTCATTGCGAGCCCAGTTACGACGTGCAACTCCGCCGATTGTATCCCAAGCGATAGCAGATTTGATGATTTCATCAATACGTTCACTACCGTCTAATACTAAGTCAAAGCCACCGTTGATTGCTTTACCGATACCAGTTCCGCCACCGTTGTGGAGAGCTACCAGACTCATACCACGAGCTGCGTTACCAGCGTAACATTGCACAGCCATGTCGCAGGTTACATTAGAACCGTCCTTGATATTAGAAGTTTCACGGAATGGAGAGTCCGTACCAGATACGTCGTGGTGGTCACGGCCGATCATGACAGGACCAATCTTGCCTTCGCGTACTAATTCATTGAACTTGAGAGCAATATTGACACGGCCCATACAGTCTTGGTAGAGGATTCGAGCCTGCGTTCCAACAACCAACTGGTTCTTTTCTGCATCGCGAATCCAGTTGTAGTTGTCGCGGTCTTGATAGCGGCGGTTAGGGTCTATTACTTCCATAGCTGCGTGGTCAGTAGCGACTAGGTCTTCGTGCTTACCGCTCAGACATACCCAACGGAAAGGACCATAACCATAGTCAAAGAGCATAGGCCCCATGATATCTTCTACATAAGATGGCCAGATGAAGCCGTCTTTGTCGTCAAAGCCGTTCTTAGAAATTTCCTTGATGCCAGAGTCATAGACTGCCTTCATAAAGGCATTTCCGTAGTCAAAGAAGTAGGTGCCATTGTTAGTCAAGGTCTTGATTGCCTTGAAGTGACGTTCCAAGGTTTCGTCAACCAACTTAGCAAAGGTTTCTTTGTCTTCAGCCAGGAGGCGAGTACGCTCTTCAAAGCTGATGCCAGCTGGACAGTAGCCGCCGTCATAGACATTGTGGCAAGAAGTTTGGTCAGACAGCAAATCAACATGGATATTGTTCTCGTTGACATATTCTAGGAGATCTACGATGTTACCATGATAGGCGATAGAAGTTGATTCGCCAGCTTCCAGAGCTTTTTGAGCTAAGTCAATTGCTTCTTTTGGACTTTCGGCTAATTGGCTAATCCAGCCTTGGGAGTGACGAGTTTCAATCCGAGAATAGTCTACTTCTGCCACGATTGCTACAGCTTTAGCAATTTCGGCTGCTTTCCCTTGAGCTCCACTCATGCCGCCCAGACCAGAAGAGATGAAGAGTTTGCTAGTCAGATCGCCATCATCAGCTACACCCAGTTTCAAGCGTCCAGCATTGAGGAGGGTGTTGAAAGTACCATGGACGATACCTTGAGGGCCAATGTACATCCAGCCGCCGGCTGTCATTTGACCATAGTTGGTCACGCCCATTTCTTCCGCAATTTCCCAGTCCTTCATATTGTCATATTCACCGACCAAGAGGCCATTGGTGATGATAACACGAGGTGCTTCTGGTTTAGATTTGAAAAGTCCAAGTGGATGGCCAGATTCCACGACCAAGGTTTGATGGTCGGTCATGATTTCCAAGTATTTCTTGATGAGGTTGTACTGCATCCAGTTGGCGCAGACAGATCCAGTTTCCCCATAAGTAACCAATTCATAAGGATAAAGAGCGATTTCAAAGCTCAGGTTGTTGTCGATCATGACCTGCATAGCTTTGGCTGCAGTACAGTTCCCTTTGTACTCGTCAATTGGTTTGCCGTAGATGCGTTCTTTTGGACGCCAGCGGTAGCCATAAATCCGTCCGCGAGTTTTCAGTTCTTCCAGAAATTCTGGAATCACTTCCTCATGGAATCTCTTTGGAATATAGCGAAGGGCATTTTTAAGAGCAATTTCGGTTTGAGCTTGAGTCAAACGGAAGCCCCGGTCAGGTGCTCGACGGATGCCTTCTTGGAAAATTGTTTTTTCAGGTAGTACATCGTCTAATTTGACGGTCATTGCTGCTGCAATTTCATTTTCGCTAAAGTATGACATGAAAAATCCTCCTTTTAGTCAAGTGTAAAATATCTTTCTCCTACATTCTATAAGACTCCCGTCCATAAAGAGTCAAGAAAATGACAAAAACAGTAAAAAAAGCGGGACTCCTATCTTTTACAAGCTTTTGACTATAATTTGACGATAGTGTATTATGATGAAAAGCAAATATGTCGGAAAATGAAATGGAGGAACAAGCATGACTGCTGATTTACTATTAACTCACTTTAATCAAGTCTTCTGTCCCAAGGATCTCGGTCATCCACTTTTTGGTGAGGAGATGAAGGAAGCTCAGGTTTTGGAAGACGGCTACATTGCAGTCAAAGACGGTAAAATCCTAGCGGTTGGCAGCGGAGAGCCGGACGCCAGTCTGATTGGACCAGATACTAAGATTCAGTCTTATGAGGGCAAGATTGCTACGCCTGGCTTGATCGACTGCCATACTCACTTGGTCTACGGCGGCAGTCGGGAGCATGAATTTGCTAAGAAATTAGCAGGTGTCCCTTATCTGGAAATTCTTGCCCAAGGTGGCGGTATTCTCAGTACAGTTCGCGCGACGCGAGAAGCTTCTTTTGACACTCTCTATGATAAGTCTAAGAGACTGCTGGACTATATGCTGCTACATGGGGTGACGACTGTTGAGGCCAAGAGTGGCTATGGTCTGGACTGGGAAACGGAGAAGCGTCAGCTGGATGTCGTTGGAGCTCTGGACCGTGACCACGAGATTGACCTCGTTTCTACCTTTATGGCTGCCCACGCCGTTCCACCAGAATACAAGGGACGCTCTCAGGAATATCTGGAGCTCATCGTCGAGGAAATGCTGCCTCGGGTAAAGGCAGAGAATCTAGCTGAATTCTGTGATATTTTCTGTGAAAAAGGCGTCTTTACAGCTGACGAGTCGCGCTACCTGCTTTCTAAGGCTAAGGAAATGGGCTTCATGCTTCGTATCCATGCTGATGAAATCGAGTCTATCGGTGGAGTAGATGTAGCAGCTGAACTAGGAGCAACTAGTGCAGAGCACTTGATGGTAGCGACCGATGAGGGCATTCGCAAGATGGCAGAAGCCAAGGTTATCGGCAATCTCCTGCCAGCAACTACCTTCAGTCTGATGGAAGATACCTATGCACCAGCCCGCAAGATGCTGGAAGCTGGTATGGCTATCACTCTGACTACTGACAGCAATCCAGGCTCTTGTCCAACTGCTAACCTGCAGTTCGTTATGCAGCTGGGCTGCTTTATGATGCGTCTGACGCCAGTGGAAGTTCTTAACGCTGTAACCATCAATGCGGCCTACTCAGTTAACCGTCAAGATAAGATTGGCAGCTTTGACACTGGCAAGCAGGCTGACATTACCATCCTAGACGCTAAGAATATTGACTATCCACTTTATTTCTTTGCGACCAACCTGACCTATCAGGTTTACAAGGCTGGAAAACTAGTCGTTGATCAAGGAAGAATTGTCTAGGTTCTCTAAAAACGAATCGTATTTTTCGGACTCTCTCTGGTGACAGGGAGAGTTTTCTTTATATCAAAACTTTCCCTTGCCATTCTGCCGCAAGTCTGCTATAATAGTTATTTGTGAGCAAACCTCACTTACCCCTTGCAAAGTCTCGGGGTCATTAGACCAAAAGGAGGAAAAATCAATGGCTAAATACGAAATTCTTTATATTATTCGTCCAAACATTGAAGAAGAAGCTAAAAACGCTTTGGTAGCACGCTTTGACTCTATCTTGACTGACAATGGTGCAACTGTTGTTGAATCAAAAGACTGGGAAAAACGTCGTCTTGCATACGAAATCCAAGATTTCCGTGAAGGACTTTACCACATCGTTAACGTTGAAGCAAATGACGATGCAGCTCTTAAAGAGTTTGACCGTCTTTCAAAAATCAACGCTGACATTCTTCGTCACATGATCGTCAAACTTGACGCTTAAGAAGGTAGACTATGATTAATAACGTTGTACTGGTGGGTCGCATGACCCGTGATGCCGAGCTTCGCTATACTCCGCAGAATCAAGCGGTCGCAACATTTACTCTGGCTGTCAATCGCAACTTTAAAAATCAAAGTGGCGAGCGAGAAGCAGACTTTATCAATGTTGTCATCTGGCGCCAGCAGGCAGAAAATCTTGCAAACTGGGCTAAAAAAGGAGCCCTAATCGGAATTACAGGTCGTATTCAAACGCGTAACTATGAGAATCAGCAAGGCCAGCGTGTCTATGTCACAGAAGTTGTTGCGGACAATTTCCAACTCTTGGAAAGCCGCTCTAATCGTGAAGGTCAGTCATCTGGCGGATACGGTGGGAACAGCTTTGGCGGCAGCTCTGCTCCAAGTTATGGCAGTGCAGACTCGTCTAACCAAGTACCGAACTTTTCTCGTGATGAGAGTCCATTTGGCAATTCAAACCCAATGGATATCTCAGACGACGATCTACCTTTCTAAGGATCGAATCTAACTATAATATAAAGGAGAAAACACATGGCTCAACAACGTCGTGGCGGATTCAAACGCCGTAAAAAAGTTGATTACATCGCAGCGAACAAAATTGAATATGTTGATTACAAAGATACTGAGCTTCTTAGCCGTTTCGTTTCAGAACGTGGGAAAATTCTTCCTCGTCGCGTAACAGGAACTTCAGCTAAAAACCAACGTAAAGTAACAACAGCTGTCAAACGCGCTCGCGTAATGGCTTTGATGCCTTTCGTAAATGAAGACTAATTAGGTTCCCTGCCTTGGCAGGGTTTTTTAGATAGATAATAGAAGAATAGAAAACTAAAAAGACAGTTCATCAGGACTGTCTTTTTTATAATTTATTAAATTTAAAGATTTCTTATCTCGTAGGCCCCATAGTCGCGCTCTTGATGTTGAAGCGTTTTTTGAGATAGAAGCGCAGGGTTAGGGTAATAGCGCCGACAATAGCAACTACGATATTGGACAGGCGGGGATTGAGGAATTCAGGTAGGAGACTAGTCAGGACGATGGACATGCTCCAGAGGAGAATAGCCGCTGCCATGGTAAGGATAGACTTGAGCAGTTTAGGGCGCTGGCTACGGTCCTTATCTGGTCCGTAGAAACGGTAGATAAAGTGGTAGAGAGCATAGAAAGAAAGGCCGCCGACGATGCTTCCGAGTACGAGAGTCGTCAGTCCATAGACAGATGGCTGAGAGGAAGCCAGATTGACGATAGAGGTCAGGAGGGTAAAGAAACCAAAGATAAAGAGGACGGAGTCCAGCATCATCCATTTAGGATCGTCATTTTCTTTTGGATGTTCGGCATCATAGCGATCTTTTGCAGTCAGAGAAGCTGCCCAAGTAGTTGGGGCTCCGTAGAGGCCGCGGGCTGTGATACCCTTGGTTTGGTTTTCCAGGATTTCTGGCAGAATGCCTTCTAAGATAGTCTGGATTTCCTGATCGGATTTGCCGTCTTGTAAGAGCTGGTTAGTCGCGATATGGATAAATTCTTTGTTTTTTTTGCTGAGTTTGTCGAGGGATACTTGTGACATAGGTCTTCTTTCTAAAGGTTAAAATAGTTTTTTGTGCATGAGATAGGCCATGACCGAAGCACTCATGGCAAAGGCGATGAACATGATAATCCAGAAGGCATGTGGTTCACCGTTGAGAGGCAATTCGTTATTTTTGAAGTTCATCCCATAGGCCGAGAAAATCATGGTCGGAATCGACATGACGATGGTCACCAGAGCCAAGGCTTTCATGATATTGTTCTGGTTATTAGAAATGATGGAGGCAAAGGTCTCTGTCATACTGTGGAGGATGTTGCCGTAGATATCAGCCATCTCAATGGCCTGCTGGGTCTCAATCAAGGTATCTTCCAGCAAGTCCTCGTCTTCCAGATATTTCTTGATATTGCTGGTGGAGCTGGTCAACTTCTTAATCACGCGCTCATTTGTCTTAAGGGAGGCCTTGAAATAGACGATGGTCTTTTCCAACTCCATAAGCTCAATCAGTTCTTCATTTCGCGTGGACTTGTGCAGCTGGTTTTCAATCTGCTCACTCTTGCGTTCAATGGAGCGCAGGGCTGTCAGATATAGCTCAGCATTGCGGTAGAGAATCTGAAAGATAAAACGTGACTTCATAAAAGTATAGAAGTTGCGCAAGCGCCGGTGAATGAAGACATCTAGCAGAGGCAATTTCTCCAAACAAGTGGTGATAATAGCCTCTTCCGTGATGATAATACCAAGGGGAATCGTGACATAGTATGTCTGGTTATTCCGCTCCTCTGTGATGGGCACGTCAACGATGATCAGCGTGTACTCATCCTCGATCGTAACCCGGGACATTTCTTCCGCATCGAGCGGTGCTCGCAGGTCTGCGATGTCAATACCAAAGGCGTTGGCGATTTCGATTGATTCACTCTGGGAAGGATTGACAAGATTAATCCAAGTGCCTGATTCGAGCGAATCAATCTCTTTGAATTCTGTCGTAGTTGATAAAAAGACTTGCTTCATAATCATTTTCCTTTCCAGAGTGTTTTTTGCATACCGTACTATTATACTACAAATTCGGGTTTTTGGGGCAAAAGTTTGCAGAAAAATTTGTTATAATGGAGAAGGTTTATAAGTGAAACGAGGTCAAAATGCAAGATAAAATTGTGATTCATGGAGCGCGAGCTCATAATTTAAAAAATATTGATGTAGAAATTCCGCGGGACAAGCTAGTCGTGGTGACCGGTCTGTCGGGTTCGGGCAAGTCCAGTTTGGCTTTTGATACCCTCTATGCTGAAGGGCAGCGCCGCTATGTGGAGAGTCTGTCGGCCTATGCCCGGCAGTTTTTGGGCAATATGGAAAAGCCGGATGTGGACTCGATTGATGGTCTCAGCCCAGCTATTTCCATCGACCAGAAAACGACTAGTAAAAATCCGCGCTCAACAGTGGGAACTGCTACTGAAATCAACGACTACCTGCGCCTGCTCTATGCTCGTGTTGGGACGCCATACTGTATCAACGGTCACGGCGCTATTACGGCTTCATCTGTTGAGCAGATTGTTGACAAGGTCTTGGAATTGCCAGAGCGTCAGCGGTTGCAGATTTTAGCACCAGTCATCCGCAAGAAAAAGGGTCAGCATAAGACCGTTTTTGATAAGATTCAGAAGGACGGTTATGTCCGTGTGCGCGTGGATGGTGACATTTACGATGTGACGGAAGTGCCAGAGCTATCCAAGAGCAAGCAGCATGATATTGAAGTTGTAGTGGACAGAATTGTCATCAAGGAAGGGGTGCGTAGCCGTCTCTTTGACTCGGTCGAAGCAGCTTTGCGGATTGCTGAGGGCTATGTGATTATTGACACCATGGACGGTCAAGAGCTGCTCTTTTCTGAGCATTATGCCTGTCCAGTTTGTGGTTTTACAGTCCCAGAACTGGAGCCACGCCTCTTTTCTTTCAATGCGCCTTTTGGCTCCTGTCCGGACTGTGATGGTCTGGGGGTTAAGCTGGAGGTGGATCTAGATGTGGTTGTGCCAGAAGCTGGCAAGACCTTGCGCGAAGGAGCGCTAGCGCCTTGGAATCCCATCTCCTCCAACTACTATCCGCAGATGCTAGAGCAGGCGATGGCAGCCTTTGGTATTGATATGGACAAGCCTTTCGAGGAGCTGACTGAGGAAGAAAAACAGCTGATTTTCTTTGGCTCAGATGGGCGGGAGTTCCATTTCCACTATGAAAATGAGTTTGGCGGCGTGCGCGATATCGACATTCCTTTTGAGGGGGTTGTCACCAATATCAACCGCCGCTACCACGAGACTAATAGTGATTTTACTCGGACGCAGATGCGGGCTTATATGAACGAGCTGACCTGTGCAGCTTGTCAGGGCTATCGACTCAGTCCTCAGGCTCTTTCTGTCAAGGTTGGCGGCGAAGATGGCTTGCATATCGGTGAGATTTCAGACTTGTCCATTGCAGATCATTTGCTTCAGTTGGACAAGCTAAACTTGACTGATAATGAAGCTACTATCGCACGCCCTATTCTCAAAGAAATTCATGATCGCCTGACCTTCCTTAATAACGTTGGCCTTAATTACCTGACTTTGTCTCGCTCGGCTGGGACTCTATCAGGAGGAGAAAGCCAGCGGATTCGCTTGGCGACCCAGATTGGTTCAAACCTTAGCGGAGTCCTCTATATCCTGGACGAGCCCTCTATTGGCTTGCACCAGCGTGACAATGACCGCCTGATTGCCAGCCTTAAGAAGATGCGTGACCTGGGGAATACCCTCATCGTAGTTGAGCACGATGAGGACACCATGCGGGAGGCTGACTGGCTGATTGATGTGGGACCAGGAGCCGGTGTTTTCGGCGGTGAAATCGTCGCAGCCGGCACTCCTTCGCAAGTAGCTAAGAGTAAGAAATCTATCACAGGCCAATACTTGTCAGGTAAGCGGGAAATCCCAGTACCATTGGAACGCCGTGTAGGCAATGGCCGCTTTATTGAAGTGACAGGGGCTCAGGAAAATAATCTGCAGAATATCACAGCTAGATTCCCCTTGGGTAAATTCATTGCTGTGACAGGAGTTTCTGGGTCTGGTAAGTCAACGCTGGTCAACTCTATCCTTAAAAAGGCCATCGCCCAAAAACTCAACCGCAATTCTGCCAAGCCAGGTAAGTTCAAGAAAATCAGCGGCATTGAGCATGTGGATCGACTGATTGATATTGACCAAAGTCCGATTGGTAGGACACCGCGCTCTAATCCGGCTACTTATACTGGAGTCTTTGACGATATTCGCGATCTCTTTGCCAAGACCAATGAAGCCAAGATTCGCGGCTACAAGAAGGGCCGTTTCAGCTTTAATGTCAAGGGCGGTCGCTGTGAGGCCTGCTCGGGTGATGGAATTATCAAGATTGAAATGCACTTCCTACCTGACGTCTATGTGGCCTGCGAGGTCTGCCACGGGACTCGCTATAATAGCGAGACTTTAGAGGTTCATTACAAGGAGAAGAATATCGCTCAGGTTCTGGACATGACGGTCAATGATGCGGTAGAATTCTTCCAGCATATTCCCAAGATTGCCCGCAAACTCCAGACTATCAAGGACGTAGGGCTGGGCTATGTGACTCTGGGGCAGCCAGCCACCACTTTGTCAGGTGGTGAAGCCCAGCGGATGAAGCTAGCCAGCGAACTTCACAAGCGCTCGACTGGAAAGTCCTTCTATATCCTGGATGAGCCGACCACGGGTCTGCATTCTGAAGACATTGCCAAGCTCCTTCAAGTGCTATCACGATTTGTGGACGATGGCAATACAGTACTCGTTATCGAGCACAATCTGGATGTTATCAAGACAGCTGACCATATCATCGACTTAGGACCAGAAGGCGGTGTCGGTGGTGGTACGATTATTGCGACGGGTACGCCTGAAGAAGTCGCAGCTAATCCAGCCAGCTATACCGGCCAATATTTGAAAGGCAAGCTGCATGTGAAATAATACATCAAATCCCTGTTAGATATTAAAAACAGGGATTTTTCGTGTCGGAGAATGCTGGTCAGATTTAAGTCTTAGATAGGGCTTGTAAAAAAATATCCTATTTGACTGGTTTTTTGATATAATAAGCTTAGTTATTTCATGGAGGTGGCTCATGTTATCAAGAGTTGAAAAGTTTGAAGCAGCATTGGCTCAGACAGAATGCGACGCTGTTTTAGTAACCAATCTGAAAAATATTTACTATCTGACTGGTTTCAGCGGGACGGAAGCGACAGTTTTCATCAGCAAGAATCGTCGGATTTTCCTGACGGATGCGCGCTATACGCTGATTGCCAAGGGAGTAGTCCAAGGTTTTGATATTGTCGAAACACGCGACGCGATTGGGGAGATTGTCAAGATTATTGCAGATGACAAGTTGCAAAAAATCGGTTTTGATGACGAGATTTCCTATGCCTACTTCAAGATGCTGGAAAGTGTCTTCTCGGCCTACGAGCTGGTTCCCATGACAGCCTTTATTGAAAATCTGCGCATGATTAAAGATGAGCAAGAAATCGCGACCATTCGCAAGGCCTGTCAGATTTCGGATCAAGCCTTCCTAGATGTACTGGATTTTATCAAGCCTGGTGAGACGACAGAGCTGGCTGTTATGAACTTTTTAGATGCCCGTATGCGGCAGCTAGGTGCTTCAGGAGCCTCTTTTGACTTCATCATTGCTTCGGGCTACCGCTCTGCTATGCCACATGGCGTGGCTAGTGACAAGGTCATTCAAAAAGGGGAAACCCTGACCATGGACTTTGGCTGCTACTACAATCACTATGTCAGTGATATGACGCGGACTGTTCATGTGGGACAGGTGACGGACGAGGAGCGGGAGATTTATGATATTGTTCTGCGCAGCAATCAAGCCCTGATAGAAGCAGCCAAGGCTGGGCTTAGCCAAATTGATTTTGACCGGATTCCGCGCCAGATTATTAACGATGCTGGCTACGGTCCTTACTTTAGCCATGGGATTGGTCACGGTATCGGCCTGGACATCCATGAGATTCCTTACTTCGGCAAGTCAGAAGAGCCGATTGAGGCGGGCATGGTCTTGACTGATGAGCCGGGTATTTATCTGGACGGCAAATACGGCGTCCGCATCGAAGACGATCTCCTCATCACAGAAACAGGCTGCGAAGTCCTAACTCTTGCGCCGAAAGAGTTGATTGTTATTTGAGAATTATCAGGCTTTATGATAGAATAAGTAGAAATATAATTTTAAAAAGAGGTAATATAGAATGATTGAAGCAAGTAAGCTGAAAGCTGGAATGACTTTCGAAACAGCTGATGGGAAACTCATCCGCGTTTTGGAAGCGAGTCACCACAAACCAGGTAAGGGAAATACGATTATGCGTATGAAGCTGCGCGATGTTCGTACTGGCTCTACCTTTGATACCAGCTACCGTCCAGAAGAAAAATTTGAACAAGCCATTATTGAAACTGTTCCAGCTCAATACTTGTACCAAATGGATGACACTGCTTATTTCATGAATACTGAGACTTATGACCAATATGAAATTCCAGTAGTCAATGTAGAAGAAGAATTGAAATTTATCCTTGAAAACTCTGATGTGAAAATCCAGTTCTACGGAACAGAAGTGATTGGTGTGACAGTACCGACAACAGTTGAATTGGTCGTGACAGATACTCAGCCGTCTATCAAGGGAGCTACTGTTACCGGATCTGGTAAGCCAGCAACACTTGAGACAGGTCTTGTTGTCAACGTACCAGACTTCATCGAAGTTGGACAAAAATTAATCATCAACACTGCAGAAGGAACTTACGTTTCTCGCGCATAATATAGAAGAGGTAATAACTATGGCAGCTGAACAATTAGGTGAAATCGTCATTGCGCCACGTGTTTTGGAAAAAATCATTGCCATTGCAACGGCAAAGGTAGAAGGTGTTTATTCCTTCGCAAATAAGAGTATGTCAGACAGTCTTTCTATGCGCTCACTCGGTCGGGGAGTATCGCTCCATACAGATGAGACAGGTGATGTGACTGTAGACATCTATCTGTATTTGGAATACGGTGTCAGCGTTCCGACTGTTGCAGTAGCGATTCAGAAGGCTGTAAAAAGCGCTGTTTTTGATATGGCTGAGGTAGAACTATCTGCTGTCAATATCCATGTGGCAGGTATTGTTCCAGAAAAGGCACCGAAGCCAGACTTGAAAGATCTATTTGATGAGGACTTCCTCAATGACTGATATACTGTTGGAATCCAGAAGAGGTCTGCGCCAGCGGGCTTTTCAGGCCCTGATGAGCCTAGAGTATGAGGGGGATCTTGTGGAGGCTTGCAGATTTGCCTATTCGTATGATAAGGACGAAGAGGCAGACAAAGCGGCGGAAGCTGATATTCCAGCCTTCTTGCTCAATCTGGTCTCTGGGGTAGTCCAGTCCAAGGACGACTTGGACAAGAAAATTGCCCAGCACCTCAAAAAGGGCTGGACAGTGGATCGTCTGACGCTGGTCGAAAAAAACATCCTGCGTCTGGGTATCTTTGAGATTACAGAGTTTGACACCCCGCAGCTGGTAGCGGTCAACGAAGCCATTGAGCTTTCCAAGCAATTCTCTGACGAAAAGTCCAGTAAGTTCATTAATGGGATTTTGAGTCAATTTATCGTTGAATAAAATGAAGGTCGAGACAAGTGTCTTGGCCTTTTTGCTTGTCAATTGTCGTTTGAATCGCAAATAGCTTATCGAATCATCAAAATCCGCACAAAGAGCATGAAATATCTGAGTGAAAAAAACTCTTCTTGAAAGCCTTTACAAGTTTAAAAAGAATCGGTATAATAAATACAGAAAACGTTTGCATAGATGTTCTCTATAAGAAAAAAATAAAGGAGTTTTCTGTTTATGAAAAATAACTATCACCTACAGTCTCGGATGGGCGAAAAGCGTCATTATTTCGGCATCCGTCGCTTAAAAGTAGGAGTAGCCTCTGTTGTCATTGCATCAGGATTCCTACTGGGAAATGCCCAGCTAGTCCAAGCGGATGAGGCGAGCACAGCTACCAGCCCAGCAACAGAAGCAGTCTCTGATGCAAATGCAGCAGCCCAACCTAAGTCAGCAGATGAAGAAAAAACTGGAGAGGCAGATAGTTCAGGAGCGGGGGCTTCAGAGCAGGCGGCTCCAACTGGTGTTCAAGCAGATCAAGCTCCAGCTAGTGCAGGTTCGGAAGCAGCTGGTCAAGGTGCAAAGGAAACCGCTACTCCCGCTGAAAAAGAGAAGCAAGAAGCAAGTAACCAACCAGCCGTATCAGATACTTCCGCGAAAGATGCTATCGAAGAAGGCAATATTCGCTTTCATTTCAAAACCTTGCCGTCACAAAATCTAGACAGTTTGGGCTTGTGGACTTGGGATGATGTTGAGACGCCTTCTAGCCAAAAGGGAGGTTGGCCGACTGGAGCGACTAGTTTTGCGACTGCTAAAGAAGACGACTACGGCTATTATCTTGATGTCAAGATGGCCGAAAAACGAAGCAAGATCAGCCTTCTAATCAATAATACAGCAGGTCAAAATATTACGGGTGACAAGACAGTTGAACTGCTCAGTCCTCAGATGAATGAGGTTTGGTTTGACACGGACTATAACCCTCATACTTATGAACCTTTGAAAAAAGGGGTGGTACGGATCAACTACTATCGTACAGATGGCCAGTATGATAAGAAGTCGCTCTGGCTCTGGGGAGATGTCCAAAACCCAAGCAAGAATTGGCCTGACGGAGTGGATTTTGAAAATACTGGCAAATACGGTCGCTATGTAGATGTCTCTTTGAAAGATGCTGCTAAGATGATTGGCTTTTTGCTTTTAGACGAGAGCAAATCAGGAGATGATGTGAAGATTCAAAATCAGGATTATAATTTCGCTAATTTGGAGAAAAACAGCCAGATTTTCTTGCGTGATGCGGATCCGACAGTTTATACTAACCCTTATTTTGTCAATGATATTCGTATGACGGGAGCCCAGCATATTGGCTTGACCGAGATTGAAGCCAGCTTTTCTACCTTAGAAAATGCTAAAAAAGAGGACATTTTAAAGAACTTAAAGATTACAGACAAAGATGGCAATGAAGTCGTTGTTAAAGATGTAGTTCTGGATCCTAAGGCCAAAAGTGCCAAATTCATTGGTGATTTTAACCAAGCTCAGTCACCTTATCTTATCAAATATGGCAATGATCAATTCAAAACTAGCATGAACTGGCAACTGAAGGATAGTATTTACAAGTATGATGGTGATTTGGGAGCGCGTGTTTCTCAAGCGGGCAAACAAGTGGACCTAACTTTCTGGTCACCAAGTGCAGACCAAGTTGATTTGGTGGTCTATGACAAGGAAGATCAGAACAAGGTCATTGGACGCCTGGCTATGCAGAAAGGTGAGTCGGGTACATGGACCAGCAGTTTGACACCTGAGAGCGGTCTAGGAATTTCTGACTATCGTGGATATTTCTATCATTATGAAATTACTCGTGGCGGCAAAAAGGTTCTTGTGCTGGATCCTTATGCCAAGTCTTTAGCTGCTTGGAACAGTGAAGATGCGGACAAGGGGGATGCCTACAAGATTGCCAAGGCAGCCTTTGTAGATCCAAGTGAATATGGACCGAAAGACTTAACCTATGCTACTATACCGAACTTTAAGAAGCGGGAAGATGCCTTGATTTATGAGGCGCACGTTCGTGATTTTACTTCAGATCCAGCTATTTCAAAAGATTTGAAATCTCAATTTGGAACCTTCTCAGCTTTCATTGAGAAATTGGATTATTTGAAAGACTTGGGGGTGACCCACGTTCAGCTCCTGCCAGTTCTAAGTTATTACTTTGTAAATGAGCTGAAAAATGCTGAGCGCATGGACAAGTATGCTTCCAGCAACAGCAACTACAACTGGGGCTATGACCCGCAAAACTACTTCTCGCTGACAGGTATGTACTCCAGCGCGCCGACAGATCCAGCCAAGCGCATTGAGGAATTCAAAAATCTTGTCAACGAAATTCATAAGCGTGGAATGGGCGTTATCCTGGATGTGGTCTATAATCATACGGCTAAGACCTCTATCTTTGAAGATTTGGAGCCCAATTACTACCACTTTATGGATGCGGATGGGACACCGAGATCCAGCTTTGGTGGTGGCCGCTTGGGTACTACTCACTATATGAGCAGACGGGTCTTGGTGGATTCGATCAAGTACCTGACAGAGCAGTACAAGGTAGATGGTTTCCGCTTTGATATGATGGGAGACCACGATGCTGAGTCCATCCAAAAAGCCTTTGAAGAAGCCAAGAAGCTTAACCCAAATCTCATTATGCTGGGTGAGGGTTGGAAGACTTATGCAGGTGATGAAAATAAAGCTGTCCAGCCTGCTGACCAATCTTGGATGAAGTCAACAGACACGGTAGCGGTCTTCTCAGATGACATTCGCAACACCTTGAAATCGGGTTATCCAAATGAGGGAACGCCAGCCTTTATCACTGGTGGCAAGCGCAGTGTAGAAAATGTCTTCAAAAACATCAAGGCGCAGCCAACTAATTTTGAGGCGGATAGCCCAGGGGATGTGATTCAGTACATCGCAGCCCATGATAATCTGACGCTCTTTGACATCATTGCCCAGTCGATCAAGAAAGATCCGGCACTAGCTGCCAATTATCAGGAGATTCATCGCCGCCTGCGTCTGGGAAATCTGATGATTCTGACTTCGCAAGGGACACCATTTATCCACTCTGGTCAAGAGTACGGCCGGACCAAGCAATTCCGTGATCCTGCCTATAAATATCCGGTCTCAGAAGACAAGGTTCCTAATAAAGCGCATTTGTTGACCAATGAGGACGGCACTCCGTTTGACTATCCGTATTTCATTCATGATTCTTATGATTCGAGCGACGCGGTCAACCACTTTGACTGGACTAAGGCGACTGATTCGGAGAAGTTCCCTGAAAATGCCAAGAGTCGTGCCTATATGAAGGGCTTAATTGCCCTGCGGAAATCAACGGATGCCTTCACTCGCAGTTCCAAAGCAGAAGTGGATCAAAATGTAACCCTCATCACCCAACCTGGCAAGGATGGTGTTGAGAAAGAAGACCTTGTTCTCGGCTACCAAGTGGTTGCGTCAAATGGCGATATTTATGCAGTCTTTGTCAATGCGGACACCAAGGAACGACAATTTAACTTTGGTGAAGCTTACAAGCATCTAGCAGGTGCAGAGATTGTGGCAGATGGCAATACGGCAGGAGTGACAGCCATTTCTGATCCGGCAGGTGTCACCAGAAACAGCAATGGTTTAGCCCTGGCTCCGCTAACAGCGACTATTTTGAGAATTAGAAAAAGTATCCCAACTCAGGAAGAAAAATCTCAAGCTCCAGTAGCCCAAGAAGAGCAGCGGTCTGTCCCTTCTGTATCCAGTACTCAGCCTCAGGCTTTATCCTTGGATGGGCAAAAACCTCAGGATTCAGCAGTAAAAGAAGCGGCTAGCCAAACAGAACAAGCCTTGCCAAAAACGGGAACAAGCACTTCCCTACTGGCACTTTTAGGCGGCTTCCTTGCTTTCCTGGCTGGTCTGTTAACCTTTAGAAAGAAAGAGTAATAATTTGATGAATGCCCTGTGAGAAATTTTTTAGACTATGGCTAAATAAAGACGACTTCCAATAATGGAGGTCGTCTTTGCTTGTTTATATCTGTGTTAAACACTCTTACCAGGTAAGAGACTGACTGGCAGGAAATAGCCAGTTGTCTGAACTTCTTGGCCAGCAATTTTTTTGAGGAGCAGGTCCACAGAGAGGCAGGCGATATCTTTCAGTGGTTGCTTGATTGTTGCCAGCTGTGGGTAGTAGTTCTCCACAAAGTAAGTGCCATCGTAGCCGATGATTTTCAAATCTTTGGGAATCTGGATGTCTAGCTCCTGAGCGACTTTCATAATTAAGATGGCTGTCAAATCATCTGAAGCAAAAATAGCATCGGGCTTCGTTTGACTGAGAATTTGCTTGATCTCCATTTCCTTTCGAATCGGAGAAAAATCACTGGATACATTGATAATCGGTGCGTCTGGCAGGACGGAAGCAAAGCCAGCATGGCGCAGGCCGGTTGGTGAGTTGGAATTGTCATTGCCAGTAATCATGATGATGTTTCGCGCTCCAGCCTTGACCAAGGTCTGAGCCGCCAGCACTCCGCCGCCATAGTTGTCTGAGGAGACAACTGGGATATCCGGTGAAAGGTTGCGGTCAAAGGCAATGATTGGTGCGGTCACACGATTATAGTCCTCGATGCCTAGATTGTGGCTGCCGGAAATAATGCCGTCCACCTGATTGGCTTCCAGCATCTCAAGGTATTCACGCTCCTTGTCAGAGTCATGCTCACTATTGCAGATGATGGTTTTATAGCCTTGTTTAAAGAGCTCATGCTCCAGCTTACCAATCAATTCTGCATAAAAGACATTGCTGATATTGGGGAAAATAAGTCCAATTAGCTTGGCTGATTTTCCTTGGAGACTGCGCGCCAGATTGTTAGGCTTGTAGGCCAATTCTCGCATGGCTGCCTCAACCTTGGAAATCGTTTTGTCAGACAAGTAGCCTTTTCTGTTGATGACGCGGGAAACAGTTGTGGGGCTGACTCCTGCAAGTTTTGCTACATCAGTTAGCTTTGCGACCATATTCTAATTCATAGTAAGTACCGGTTGGATTGCCCTTAGTAATAGCAATACCTGTTTGGTCTTCTCTCGGGAAGACACGGCCGGAAAATACTTTCTCTCCTTTATTGATGAAAATTTCAAAAATTGATTTATCTATAAATATACTAGCATTTGTAGTTTCTTTGTCAATATTGCAGCTTCGGCTGGTTCCAAAGTCTAGAGCAAATGGCTCACCCGCTTGACTGCGGTCAACGGTCACTTGACCTTTCTTAAGATCAAAATTGATGCGTAACCCCTTGCCATCCTTGTCTGCAAAGAGGACGATTTCGTGCTCTGTGTCCGCAGCGAGATTCAGTTCCAGTTCGTAGCTGTTCTTGCTTTCTGCCAAAGCAGCGAAAGGCTGTTCTTCTGCTCGCAAGTTCTTGATAGCAGGCACTGGGTACTGGTAGAGCTTGCCGTCTTTCAGGGTCAATTCCTTTACGAGGGAGAAGGTTCCTTGATGGTCGAAGCGGTCAGATGGGTATTCCACATCAGGCAATCCTAGCCAGCTTACAGCCAGTGCACGACTGTCAGGTGCGTTAAAGGCTTGGGTCGCGTAGCACTCAAAACCGTAGTCCAGATTTTGAATAGGGCTAGGATCAATCATAGCAGCTTTGCTTGTGTCAAACGATTGACCTATTTTATACATATTTGGATAAATGTTGCCATAATCCAGTACGTCCTTAGACAAACCTTGAGGGCAATAGAGCAGGACTGGTTGGTCATTGATAAAGACTAGATTAGGGCACTCCATCATATAGGCTGTCTTGTCATTGGCGAAGTCCAAATTGCTGACGACTTCCCAGTTGGTATAGTCGTTATCAACAGCCTTGTACAGCTTGACATAGCCTTGTTTGTCTAGGTTTTGCCCACCGACAATGGCATAGAATTGCCCTTTGTAATTGAAAATCTGCGGATCACGGAAGTGGTCGGTCGCTTCAGCAGGCTGTTCAATCAAGACCTTGTCAATTTTTTTCAGCTTACCTGATTTATCTAACAAGGCACCAATCTGATAGGGGTGACGCACCCAGTTCTCATCACGAACATTGCCAGTGTAGAAGAGAAAGAGCTTGTCGTCAAACTGCATGGCAGAGCCAGAGTAGGCGCCGTGGCTGTCCAGAGGAGTATCTGGCAGTACCCGAAGGCCAGTTTCCGTGAAGTGAACTAGGTCATCGCTTTCCATCTGGACCCAGCACTTGAGACCGTGAGCTGCTCCGAAAGGAAAGTTTTGGTAGAAAACCACCCACTTGCCGTCAAAATAAGAAAAGCCATTGGGGTCATTGAGCAGACCTGTCTGAGGCTCCACATGGTAGTTAGCCCGCCAAGGAGATTTAGCGATGTTTTCTTTGATCTGCTGTAGCTCTTCCTGAGTCCAGTCTTCATAGCGTTTGTAGCGTTTTTCAGTCGTCCAAGCCAATCTTTTGTCCTCCGAATCATATTATTTCTTATTACTATAGTAAACGTTTTCTGCTGAAAAATCAACATTTAACAGTAAAAAAATATTTTTTCTGCAAAACGCTTGACATATTTTTGAATCATGGTAAAATAATATTCGTAAAGGTGATAAAATCGCTTTCAAAAAGTTAAAAATATTTATAAGGAGATTTTTGCAAATGAATAATACTGAAATTGCAAAAAAAGTCATCGAAGCCCTTGGCGGACGTGAGAATGTCAACAGTGTGGCTCACTGTGCGACTCGCTTGCGCGTAATGGTAAAAGATGAAGGTAAAATCGACAAAAATACTGTCGAAAATTTGGAAAAAGTTCAGGGTGCCTTCTTTAATTCAGGCCAATACCAGATTATCTTTGGTACCGGTACAGTTAATAAAATCTATGACGAAGTTGTTGCCTTAGGATTGCCAACTTCATCAAAAGATGACATGAAAGCAGAAGCTGCTAAGCAAGGGAATTGGTTCCAACGCGCCATCCGTACATTTGGTGATGTATTTGTGCCAATCATCCCAGTTATCGTAGCAACAGGTCTCTTCATGGGTGTCCGCGGACTCTTGACAGCCCTTGGTATGACACTTCCAGAAGATGTGACTACCTATACTCAAATCTTAACAGATACTGCCTTCATTATCCTACCAGGTCTGGTAGTTTGGTCAACCTTCCGTGTATTCGGTGGAAATCCAGCCGTTGGTATCGTTCTTGGTATGATGCTAGTGTCTGGCTCACTTCCGAACGCTTGGGCTGTTGCTTCTGGTGGTGAAGTGACTGCTATGAAATTCTTTGGTTTCATCCCAGTTGTTGGTTTGCAAGGTTCCGTTCTTCCAGCTTTCATCATCGGGGTTGTTGGAGCTAAGTTTGAAAAAGCTCTCCGCAAGGTTGTGCCAGATGTCTTGGATCTCTTGGTAACACCATTCGTTACACTTTTGGTAATGTCTATCCTTGGACTTTTCGTCATCGGACCAGTATTCCACGTTGTTGAAAACTACATTTTGTTTGGAACAAAAGCAATTCTTGCTTTACCATTTGGTTTAGGTGGTTTGGTGATTGGTGGAGTTCACCAATTGATTGTCGTATCAGGTGTTCACCATATCTTCAACTTGCTTGAAGTGCAATTGCTTGCTGCGGACCACGTTAACCCATTCAATGCTATCATCACTGCGGCTATG
Organism: Streptococcus sp. IsoGale022; assembly: GCF_031142805.1. Classification (NCBI taxonomy): domain Bacteria; kingdom Bacillati; phylum Bacillota; class Bacilli; order Lactobacillales; family Streptococcaceae; genus Streptococcus; species Streptococcus sp. IsoGale022. The sequence continues at coordinate 49,965 of NZ_JAKZJI010000010.1, forward strand.
ACAGCTCAAGGTGCTGCAACCGTTGCTGTTGGTGTCAAAACTAAAAATCCTAAACTTAAAACTCTTGCTTTCCCAGCTGCACTTTCTGCTTTCCTCGGTATTACAGAGCCCGCTATCTTCGGGGTTAACTTACGTTACCGCAAACCATTCTTCCTTTCATTGATTGCTGGTGCAATTGGTGGTGGCTTAGCATCTCTCCTTGGACTTGCTGGTACTGGTAATGGTATCACTATCATCCCTGGTACAATGCTTTACATCGGTAATGGACAACTCTTACAATATCTCCTCATGGTAGCTGTATCATTTGCGCTTGGATTTGCATTGACTTATATGTTTGGTTTTGAAGACGAAGAAACTGTAACTGAAACAGCTGTAACTGAAAAACTAGTTGAAGAAGAAACAACTGGTAATGTGCCAGCTGCCCTCCAAGACGAAACGATTATTTCTCCAATTGTTGGTCAGGCAGTAGCTTTGAGCGATGTCGATGATCCTGTTTTCTCTAGCGGAGCGATGGGGCAAGGAATTGCCATCAAACCTAGTGAGGGTGTTGTTTACGCCCCAGCTGATGCAGAAGTGACGATCGCTTTTGCGACAGGCCATGCCTATGGTTTGAAGACAGCTAATGGTGCTGAAATTCTGATTCACGTCGGAATTGATACAGTATCTATGGGCGGCGAAGGTTTTGAACAAAAAGTTGCTCAAGGCGACAAGGTCAAAGCTGGTGATGTTCTGGGAACATTTGAAGCTGAGAAAATTGCAGCCGCTGGTCTGGATGATACGACTATGGTCATCGTTACCAACACAGCTGACTACGCTTCTGTGACTCCAGTAGCAGAAGGAGCTCTTGCTAAAGGCGACGCAATTATTGAAGTGAAAGCTTAATGGAATTTAGAAAACGAACAAAAATTGATTTGTTCGTTTTTTATGTCATAAGTACAGTCTTGTTGAAAAAGCTTTAAAAAGACTATTTTTAACAAGAAGTCTGCAAGAGATATGCTATAATGAATAGAGTAGAAATCAAATTTTAAAAGAGGATTTATAATGACAAAATTGTATGGAAGTTTGGAAGCGGGCGGCACTAAGTTTATCTGTGCTGTAGGCGATGAACGGTTTGAAGTTGTTGAAAAGACACAGTTTCCAACGACCACGCCTATTGAAACGCTAGACAAGACGATTGAGTTCTTTTCTCGTTTCGACAATCTAGCTGGTCTGGCTGTTGGATCTTTCGGGCCAATTGATATTGATCCCAACTCAAAGACTTACGGCTTTATTACGACTACTCCTAAGCCACATTGGGCTAATGTGGATATTGTCGGAGCTTTGCGCCGGGCCCTCAATGTGCCCATTTACTTTACGACGGATGTCAATAGCTCAGCTTATGGTGAAGTAGTAGCCCGCAACAATGCTGGCGGCCGTATTGAAAATTTGGTCTATTATACGATTGGGACAGGAATCGGTGCCGGTGCTATCCAGCGGGGCGAATTTGTAGGTGGGACAGGTCACCCAGAGATGGGACACTATTATGTAGCTAAGCACCCTATGGATGTGGAAAAAGAGTTCAATGGCGTTTGTCCTTTCCACAATGGCTGTTTGGAAGGATTGGCGGCTGGACCAAGCTTAGAGGCGCGGACCGGAGTTCGTGGGGAAAATATTAAACTCAATAGTTCTGTCTGGGATATTCAAGCTTACTATATCGCTCAGGCGGCTATTCAGGCGACAGTGACTTTCCGTCCAGATGTCATCGTCTTTGGTGGCGGTGTTATGGCTCAGCAGCACATGCTGGATCGGGTTCGTGAGAAATTCACAGTTCTGCTGAATGGCTATTTGCCAGTTCCCAATGTTCGTGACTATATCGTAACACCGGCTGTAGCTGGAAATGGCTCCGCAACGCTAGGCAACTTTGTACTGGCTAAAGAAGTTAGTGAGCGCCACGCAAAATAAGCTTATAGGGTCTGATTTATCAGGCCCTTCTCTATGAGGAAAAATAATGGAAAAAGCAATTGTCAAAGATATTTTCTTCCTACAGCAACCATCAGAGCAAGCTAGTAGAGAAGCCCTTTATCTGGCTCAAGACTTGCAAGATACTCTGCAGGCTAATCGAGAAAACTGTTTGGGGCTCGCAGCCAATATGATTGGTGTGCCTAAGCGAGTCATTATCTTTTTGTATGGTATGGTGCCGGTAGTCATGTTTAACCCAGTACTGCGCTCTAAGTCAGGGCCTTATCAGACAGAAGAGGGCTGTCTGTCCTTGGTTGGAAGTCGTCCTACCCAACGCTATCAGGAAATTACAGTTGATTATCTGGATAAAAATTGGCAGCAGCAGACCATGACCTTGAAAGGCCTGCCTGCCCAAATCTGCCAGCATGAATTGGATCATTTGGAAGGGATTATCATTTAGAAAAATTTGACAAAATTGCAAAAAATGTCTAAAATTAGAGATAATTAGCAGAATAATATTGAAGGAGGCAAGATGTAAATGAAAACAAAAACTTTAGCACTGATAAGCGGTCTGGTTGGTTTGATTGGAGGGACTATTTTGCTGCTCTCGAATATCTTTTTTGTTCCTTTTTCAGCCCTACTAGGTGATTCTGGCCTGAATTTACTGGGAGCGGTGATTAAATTGGCAGCTCTGGGCTTGGGAATTACTTCCTTGGCTTATTACAAAGGTCAAATGCGTTTCAGTGTCGCAGCGGGCGTCCTCCTTATCGTCGGAAGCAGCAACATCGCGCCCATTCCATTTATAGGCTGGATTGCAGGCATTCTCCTTATCATTGGAGGGGCTCTATTCCTCGCTTCTTCTTCAAAATTTTAATGCGGGACCAATCAATTTTTAGGCTGTTTGTCAGTTTGAAAGGAAGGGTGAAGAAATTTTCTTCGCTTTTTTTCTTGTTGAAAAAATAGTTCTCATGGAAACTTTTTTCTTGACTTTCTTTTTTCTTGTGTTAAAATAGTTCTCACGAAAACTATTTTTACAAAGGATACAGGTATGGATAAGCCTTTACTGGAATTGAAGCGTTTTGGACGAAAGATTCATCTCATAGCGGAAAAGCTTGCCAAGGAGCAAGGGATTGAGTCCATGGCTGGCCCGCAGGGGCAGGTCTTGCATATTGTTGCCTGTCGTACGGAAGAGGGGAAGGACACTCTTATCAAGGATATTGAGCAGGAGTTGGGTATTTCCAAATCGGTGGCCTCTAACTTAATGAAAAGGATGGAGAAGAATGGCTTTATCCAGCTGGAAATGAGCAAGACAGACAAGCGGGCCAAGTATATCCGTCTTACTCCGCAGGCGCAGGAAAGGATGAAGAAAATCCGTGACTTTTTTGATGAAATGAACCGTTCTATTTTGAATGGTGTTTCTGAGCAGGAACTGCTGATTTTTTCTCAAGTCATGGCCAAGTTTTATCAGAATATCGAAAGTTTAGAAAATGGAGGCAAAGATGTTTAAGTTATTTAAACGGCTGACGGCAAGGGAAGTGAGCATGATTGTTCTCAGTGTGCTCTTCACCTTCCTAACAGTATATTTGGAATTAGAAGTTCCAACCTATATTTCGACGATTACAGAGCTATTGCAAACGCCGGGGACTGGTTTGGCGGATCTGTGGGAGCCAGGTCTGAAAATGATTGGCCTGTCTTTTGCCAGCTTGCTGTCAGCTATTGTGGTTGGCTTTTTTGCCGCTCGTATAGCAGCTAGCTTTACTCAGAGTTTGCGGAGCGATATTTTCAACCGTGTGCTAGACTATTCGCAGACGGAAATTAAGAAATTTTCGATTCCTAGTCTGTTGACTCGGACGACGAATGATATTACCCAGGTACAGACCTTAATTACCATGGGGCTGCAGGTGGTGACCAGGGGACCGATTATGGCGATTTGGGCTATGACTAAGATTATCGGTAAGTCCGAGAACTGGCTGACAGCAGTTCTTATTGCTGTTATAGTCAATATCCTGCTGACAGTAGTTTTGGTGACATTGGCCTTTCCCAAGCAGTCAGTTGCGCAGCGCTTGGTCGATAAGCTAAACAGCGTCACTAGAGAGAGTCTGACTGGGATTCGCGTGGTCCGGGCTTACAATGCTGAGGATTATCAGGATGAGAAGTTTGCGGCGGCCAATGATGAAGTAACTCGGCTCAATCTTTTTATCGGTCGTCTGATGGCCATGATGAATCCAGTTATGATGGGGATTTCCAGCGGCTTGACACTGGCTATTTACTGGATTGGTGCTTATTTGATTCAGGAGGCTGGACTGCAGGAGCGTCTCCCACTCTTCAGTGATATGGTCGTCTTTATGTCCTATGCTATGCAGATTGTGATTGGGTTCTTGCTCATGGGTGCCCTCTTCATCGTTCTGCCTCGGACCATTGTATCGGCTGGCCGGATTAATGAAGTACTGGACCTGCATTCTTCTATCACCAGTCCAGAACATCCTAAGGCAGTAGCGGATAGCAAGGGAGAAGTGGTCTTTCGAGATGTGTCCTTCCGCTATTCCAAGAATTCAGAAGCGGTCATTGAGCATGTCAGCTTTACAGCGCAGGCTGGTGATACCGTGGCCTTTATCGGTTCAACTGGCTCAGGGAAATCCACGCTAGTCAATCTCATTCCTCGTTTCTATGATGTGACTGAAGGTGAGATTCTGGTAGATGGTGTCAATGTTCAAGATTACCAGTTGGAAGACCTGCATAATAAGGTCGGCTACATCCCGCAAAAGGCGGTGCTTTTCTCTGGCGATATTGAAAGCAATCTGGACTTGGGTCAAAGCAAAGAAAGCCCGCTGGATGAGCAGAAAATGTGGGAGGCTCTTGACCTAGCACAGGCTAAGCCCTTTGTCCAAGAGAAGGAAAAGGGGCTGAAAGCTGAAGTGGCTCAAAGCGGAACCAACTTCTCTGGTGGCCAGCGTCAGCGTTTGGCCATTGCCAGAGCTTTGGCTCGTAAGCCAGAAATCCTCATCTTTGACGACTCCTTCTCAGCGCTGGACTATAAGACAGACCGCATTTTGCGCAAGGAACTGGCTGAGCGGACGCGGGATATGACCAAGCTGATTGTGGCGCAGCGGATTTCTACTATCATGGATGCGGATCAAATCTTGGTCTTGGATGCTGGTAAGGTGGTTGGTCAAGGTACTTACAGAGAGCTTTTGGCCAGCAACGAAGTCTATCAAGAAATTGCCTACTCACAATTATCCAAGGAGGAATTAGAAAATGGAAAATAAGAAGCCTTCATTATTTAGCCAGATACGGCCTTATCTCAAAGGCTTCCAGCTTCCTCTTGCTTTGGCATTTGTGGGAGCTGTCTTGTCAAACATTATTACGGTCTATGGGCCAAATAAATTAAAAGAAATTACCAATCTCATCTCTGAAGGTTTGGCTACCAATATTGATTTAAAAGCTGTGTCTCAGATTGCCCTTCTGCTGACCGTGCTCTATGCAGTTGGAGCCCTGCTCAACTACGGTCAGTCCTTTATCATCAGCACGGTTATTCAGTATTTCTCTAAGCGGCTGCGGACGGCTATTGCAGAGAAGATTAACAAGCTGCCGCTGGGCTATTTCGATAGTCATTCTCAGGGGGATACTCTGTCGCGCGTGACCAATGACGTAGATACGGTCGGCCAATCCCTCAACCAGAGTCTGGGGAATGTTATCTCTGCCAGCTTGCTCTTGGTGGCTGTGGTCTTGACCATGTTCTTCATGAACTGGATCTTGGCCTTGGTAACCATCTTGGCTACTGTAGTCGGCTTTGTCTTTGTCGGCCTCATCATGGGCAAGTCTCAGGGCTATTTCACCGCCCAGCAAAACGATCTGGCTGCGGTAAACGGTTATGTGGAGGAGATGTACTCTGGTCATAATGTTGTTACCAGCTATAATGCCATTGAGAAGTCTAAGGAGCGCTTTGCAGTTCTCAATCACAATCTCTATAACAGTATTTGGAAGTCTCAATTTATCTCTAGCATGATGATGCCGCTCATGTTCTTTACGGGGAATTTTTCTTATGTGCTGGTTATTTTGGTCGGTGCTGCTCTGGCAATTAATGGCTCTATTAGTATCGGAATTATTGTTGCCTTTATGGTTTATGTGCGTACCTTCTCTCAGCCCCTTTCACAGATTGCCCAAGGTATCGCTGTCTTGCAGCAGGCTGGTGCAGCACTGGTTCGTGTCTTTGAATTTCTAGCTGAGCCTGATATGGAAGACGACCAGCATAAAGAGCAGCAGCTTACTGCTGTCAAGGGAGATGTTGCCTTTGAAGAGGTCTTCTTTGGCTACAAGCCGGACCAGACCATCATCCATGATTTCTCAGCTCAGGCCAAGGCTGGACAGAAGATTGCCATTGTCGGTCCGACGGGGGCTGGGAAGACGACTATCGTTAATCTCCTTATGAAGTTCTATGAAATTGATAAAGGACGTATCAGCATTGATGGTATAGATATTAAGGATATGAAACGCTCCGAGGTTCACGATGCCTTTTCAATGGTCTTGCAGGATACCTGGCTCTTTGAGGGAACTATCCGAGAGAACTTGATTTATAATCAGGAGCATGTGACAGATGAAGCGGTTATCGCTGCAGCGAAGGCGGTCGGTGTTCATCACTTTATCATGACTCTGCCCCAGGGCTATGATACAGTGCTGGATGACACGGTCAACTTATCGGTCGGTCAAAAGCAGCTATTGACAATTGCTCGTGCTCTGCTGAAAGATGCGCCGCTCTTGATCTTGGATGAGGCAACTTCATCAGTCGATACGCGGACGGAGGAGCTGATTCAAAAGGCTATGGACAAACTCATGGAAGGACGGACTTCCTTTGTCATTGCCCACCGCCTGTCCACTATCCGTAATGCGGATCTTATCTTGGTCATGCGCGATGGAAATATCATCGAGCAGGGCAACCACGATGAACTCATGGATCAGAACGGCTTCTATGCGGACCTCTATAATAGTCAATTTGTAGAGGAAGATGCAGGTTGATGCTCAAATAAAACATCAGGAATGTTCCTTTTCCTGATGTTTTTTTAAATTTAACAGAATTTTAAAAAATGCTCAGTTTTCAGTAAGGACGCTCTAGAATCTTGACTTTTTTCAGAGGTGCTCTAGGAAAAACTTGACAGCTTTTCTTGTTTATATTAAAATAAATTTAATATACGAACTGAAAGCGAACACAACGGCGTGTTTGGACGACATATATGTGAGCAACGGTGCTACAAGAAATAAAACTTCTTTATTTTTTGTAGTACCTTTTTTATCAGCAAATCTGGAGTAAAGTAATGAAGCAATTTATGCTGGCTGGTGTTTCCAGCGGTGTCGGAAAGACAACAGTTACCCTAGGGATTTTGAAAGCTCTGGCAGACAGAGGCTATCAGGTCCAGCCTTATAAGGTTGGACCAGATTACATTGATACGGCTTACCATAGTCGGATTACCAAGCGACCGTCGCGGAATGTGGACAGCTTTATGATACCGGACGATCAGAGTCTGGCTTGGTCCTACTACAAATGGCATGGAGATGCAGATGTGGCAGTGGTTGAAGGCGTCATGGGGCTCTTTGATGGTCTGGGAACGGACAAGGACTGTGCGTCTTCTGCTTCTGTTGCTAAGAAGTTGGGCATTCCGGTCGTCTTGATTATCGATGGGAAGGCAACATCTACCTCGGCAGCGGCTATGGTCCATGGCTTTGCGACTTTTGATCCGGATTTGGATATTGCTGGGGTCATTATCAATCGGGTGGCTTCACAGAACCACTATGAACTCATCAAGGGTGCCATAGAGCGGTATACGGATGTTGAAGTTCTGGGTTATCTGCCTAAGAATGCAACAGCAGAGCTGCCATCGCGTCATCTGGGTCTAATCCCTGACGTAGAAATGGATGATTTGGACCGTCGATTTGAGGAATTGGGAGCGGCAGCAGCCAAGCATATAAATCTAGACAGGCTGCTGGAGAAGGCAGAACTGCCCGATAAGCAGATGACAAATCCTTTTCATATCCACAATGATCAGCCCTTGACTCTGGCTTATGCTTTGGATGATGCTTTCCACTTTTACTACGAAGATAATCTAGACTTTTTAAGAGAGCTCAATGTCCAGCTAGTGCCTTTCAGCCCTCTGAAAGATAAGGAACTCCCAGCTGCAGATGCTTATTATTTTGGCGGTGGTTTTCCAGAAGTCTACGCTCAGGAGCTGATGGCAAATGCTGACTTTCGTGCTTCAGTTAAGAAAGCGCACGAGCAGGGCCGGCCAATCTACGCAGAATGCGGCGGACTCATGTATCTGGGAGAGTTGCTGGAAGTAGAGGGTCAGGTCTATGAGATGGTCGGCATTTTCAAGGGCAAGAGCCTGATGACCCCCGGTCTGAAAAGCTTTGGCTACTGTCAAGCAGAAACGCAGATAGACAGTCTTTTTGGTCCTAAAGGTACAGCTGTCAGGGGACATGAATTTCACCATTCGGTCTTTGAGACGGAGGAAGATACGGTCCTCAAGCTCGAGAAGGTCAGAGACGGTCAGGTCGTAGCTGCCTGGACAGGCGGTTATCAAAAGGGCCGAACCTTTGCCAGCTACCTGCATGTTCATTTTTATCAGGACGAGCAGCTGTTGGCCAACTGGCTGAACTATATCAAAGAGGCGAATTGATATGACACTCATTGCAATTTTTTTAGCCGTCTTACTGGACTGGCTGATTGGCGACCCCTATAGCTGGCCTCATCCGGTCAAGTGGATAGGTTCCTATATTTATTTATGTATGCACTTGCAGGAGAAAAGGCAGTTTTCGCCCTATCTATTTGGCTTTTTCCTCTGGTTGACAACAGTTGGATTGGCGCTGGGAGTTAGCTATGGGCTGCTTTGGTTGGCTGGTCTGGTTCATCCCGTCCTCTACTGGATCGTCTGGATCTATCTGGCCTATGCCAGTCTGGCGACTAAGAGTCTGGCTTTCGAGGCCCAGAAGGTTTACCATACGCTCAAGTTTGGTACTTTGGAAGAAGCTAGAAAGCAAGTTGGCATGATTGTCGGCCGTGAAACTTCCCAGCTGGCACCAGAGGAAATCAGCAAGGCGACAATTGAGACGGTGGCTGAAAATACCAGTGACGGGGTTATCGGTCCACTGCTCTGCCTCTTTCTAGGCGGACCAATCCTAGCCATGACCTATAAGGCCATCAACACCTTGGACTCTATGGTGGGTTATAAGACGGAGAAATACCGCAAAATCGGTCTCATATCTGCCAAGATGGATGACCTGGCCAATCTGATTCCTGCGCGTTTGACTTGGCTTTTCTTGATTCTCAGCAGTCAGATTTTACTGCTAGATTTCAAGGGGGCTCTGCGGATTGGCTGGCGGGATCGCTATCAGCATGCCAGTCCCAATAGTGCTTTTTCGGAGGCAGTTGTGGCTGGGGCTTTGGGCATTCAGCTGGGCGGACCGCACGTCTATCACGGAGAGCTGATTGAGAAGCCGACCATTGGAGAGGCTGCCAGAGCGGTTGAGGCGGATGATATTCAGACAGCTATCTCTCTCCTTTATACAAGCACCATGACAGGTTTAATCTTGTTCACTCTTTTTTATTTAGTAAAGCAAGCATATTTCTAGGAGTATACTATGACCTATATCCAAAATCCTTCCTCTATCGAGGAAAAAAGCTTTCAGATTATTCAGTCTACGATTACTGAAAAAGATCCTGACTACGTCTTCCATTCGGAAATGGAAGAGTCCATTATCAAGAGGGCTATCCATACGACGGGAGATTTCGATTATCTCTATACCATGCGCTTTGAGCATGATGTCCTTAAAAAAATAGAAGAAGTAATCAGAGCTAAGGGGACTATTCTCTTGGACTCTAATATCTCTCTCAATGGGATTAATAAGCGGGTTCTTGACCAGCTAGGTGTGAGCTACCGCTGTTTGATTAGCGATGAAGAAGTGGTTGCGCTGGCTAAGAAAAAGCAGATTACCAGAGCTATGGCGGCTGTTGAGATAGCAGCCAAGATTGAAGGCCCTAAAGTATTTGCCTTTGGTGGTGCTCCGACGGCTTTGTCTTATCTGATTGAGCTGGCAGAGCAGGGACTGGTAGAAGCGGACGCTGTGATTGGGGTTCCGGTCGGCTTTATCAATGTTGAAGAATCCAAAGAGGAACTGCTTCAGTCAGGTCTTCCGGCCCTTGTCAATCTCGGCAGAAAAGGTGGCAGCACGATTGTAGTAGCCATTATCAATGCCATTATCTACCAGCTGAGAGAAGTGGTGACGGATGACTATGTCCGCTACTCTACACCATCCAGTAAAGAAGGAGGAAAGAACTAGATGTCCTATCTAAAAGCAGCGCACAAGATTGAAGAAGCTAGTTTCAGCAAGATTCAGGAAATTATTGACCAAGAGCATCCAGATATTCATTTTTCAGATCCTTTTGAAGAGGCAGTGCTCAAGCGGGTGGTCTTTACCAGTGCAGACTTTGACTACCTCTACAATATCAAGTTTTCCAATCAGGTGATTGAGAAAATCCTCTACGTCCTCCGAAACAAGGGCACGATTTTTACGGATACGACCATGGTCTTGGGCGGTTTCAATAAAAAATTGCTGGATGACCTAGGTGTTTCCTATCGCTGTCTGGTCAATGAGCCAGCAATCTTTAAGGAAGCTAAGGAAAAGGGAATTACTCGTTCCATGGCTGCTGTGGAATATTCAGCCAAAGTGGACGGTCCAAAGCTCTTTGTCTTTGGGAATGCTCCAACTTCTATCTTTAAGGTTTTGGATATGGTTGAAGAGGGAAGCTTGCAGCCGGATGCGGTTGTCGGAGTTCCAGTCGGCTTTGTCGGAGCGGCAGAATCCAAGCTCAAACTGCATGAAAGTTCTGTGCCTTCTATCGCGGCACTGGGGCAAAAAGGTGGCAGTACCATCGCAGCAGCGGTCATCAATGCCATCCTCTACCAGCTTAAGCTCGGCACTACAGACTATGAGCGTTACAGTGTTTCAGATAAAAAGCAGGCTCCGGAGAAAGGAGAGGGCTGATGATGGATGAATACGCTTATGTCAACGGTAAGAAATTAAGAAAAGGTTTTACAACTGGTACTTGTGCGACGGCAGCGACTGTTGCAGCCTTGAGCATGATTTTAAATCAGGAAAGAGAAGAAAAGGTCACTGTGCATACGGCTTCAGGTGTGGAAGTGACCATGGATGTTCACAATCCTTCCTTTGGACCAGAAGAAGCGACAGCGGCCATTGAAAAAGATGGCGGCGATGATGCGGATGCGACGCATGGCCTCTTGATTTATTCGACCGTGACCCTTCTGCCAGATCAGACGGAAATCGAGATTGACGGTGGTCAGGGCGTCGGGCGTGTAACCGAGAAAGGACTGGCCTGCGATGTCGGCATGGCAGCCATCAATCCGACTCCTAGACGGATGATTGAGCAGCATGTCCGTGAGATTATCGGTCCCAACTGTGGAGCACGGGTTATCATTTCCGTTCCTGGTGGGGAAGAAACGGCCAAACTGACCTACAACTCCAGACTAGGCATTGTCGGCGGCATTTCAATCTTGGGAACGACAGGGATTGTCAATCCTATGTCCGAGGATAGCTGGAAGGCGTCCATAACGATCGAGTTAACCATGCTCTATAACCAAGGACATCGCTCAGTCGTCTTGGTGCCAGGGAATTACGGTGAAGATTTTGCTACTAATACTGTGGGGATTCCAGCTGGGCGCATTGTCAATATGAGTAACTTTGTCGGCCATGTCCTCAAAGAAGTGCAGCGAATCGGATTTACCAAGGTTTTGATGATCGGTCACATGGGCAAGTTTGTCAAAGTGGCGGCTGGGATTTTCTCTACCCACAGTAAGGACTCGGATGCCCGTATGGAAACGCTGGTGGCTAATCTAGCCCTGATGGGGGCGCCCATGGAGCTGTTGGAAAAGGTTGACAAGTGCTTGACGACCGAGGCAGCTGGGACAGCCATTAAAGAATTTTCTTATGAGGGTGTCTATCAGGTCTTGGCGGATAAGATTAAGGCTAGAAGTGAGCGTCTGCTCCGCTATCGTAAGCCAGAAGTCAATATTGAAGTGGTCGTCTTTGGGACTGAGGAAGGCTATCTGGCATCAACTCAGCCTTTAGAGCAGATAAAGGAGGAATGGACATGATTTATGTTATCGGAATTGGTCCGGGAGATCCGAGCTATGGTCTTCTGGGACAGGAAGCCTATTTTGAAAAGGCTGACCGCATTTTAGGCAGCGAGCGGCATTTAGAAATTTTGCCACCGGCTTATAAGGATAAGGGTCTGGTCCCTCCTAAAAAATTAGCTGCGCTGGCGGAGTTGCTGGCGAGCTTTGGTGAGGATGAAGAAATTCTATATCTGGCCTCAGGCGACCCGCTGATTTATGGCTTGGGCAAATGGCTATCAGAGAAGTTCAAGGGGCGCGTGGTCATCTCACCGGGTATCAGCGCCATGCAGTATCTGGCCAGCAGAATTGCCCTGCCTATGAACGACGCTTATCTGACGAGCAGTCATGCTAAGATGCCTAACTTTGACTTGATTATGAGTCTGTCAAAAGTCTTTATGGTGACCGATCAGAAAGTTGGCCCCTACGAGATTGCTCAAGAGGCTGTTAAAAGAGGTTTAGATAAGGTGCTAGTCATCGGCGAGCAGCTGAGTTATGAAGACGAGCGTATTACCATTCTGCCTGCGAATGAGGTGGAAGATAGAGAATATGAAATGAATGTGGTGGTGGTGTTAGATGAGGGATTCGGAATTTATCAGGGCTAAAGTCCCTATGACTAAGGAAGAAGTCAGAGCCATCAGTTTGGATAAGTTGGAGCTGCATCGGGCCAAGCGCATGCTGGATGTCGGCTCTGGCACTGGCAGTGTCACGATTCAGGCAGCCCGAACCTATCCAGAACTGGAAGTGGTAGCAGTGGAGCGCAATGAAGACGCGGTGGCCTTGACGCAGGAGAATATCCAGCACTTTGGCTGCCACAATGTCTGTCTCCATCAAGGACTGGCTCCGATTGAGCTGGAAGGCAGCTTTGATGCCATTTTTGTCGGAGGAACCGGGGGCAATATGCAGGAGATTTTTGACTGGTGTGCTCAGCTCATGGAGCCAGGTGGTCGGCTGGTCTTGAACTTTATCCTGCTGGAGAATGCTCTAGAAGCGGCTCAAATAGCAGAGCAGATGGACTGGGAGGATTTAGAGATTGTCTCAGTTCAGGCTAGTCGCTGGACAGCTATAGGCAAGGGGCACTACTTCAAGCCTCAGAATCCGACTATTATCGTTTCCTGTAAGAAAAAAGAAAGAGAGGCTAATTGATGTCCAAAGTACATTTTGTTGGAGCTGGCCCAGGTGATGTGGAGCTGATTACGCTCAAAGGTTATAAGCAGTTATCTGAGGCTGATGTGGTCATTTACGCAGGCTCCTTGGTCAATCCAGACCTGCTGAACTACTGCAAAGAAGGGGCTGAGATTCACGATAGCGCCAGCATGCACTTGATGGAAATCATTGATGTCATGGAGGCTGGAGTCAAGGCTGGTAAAGATGTGGTTCGCTTGCAGACGGGAGATTTCTCCATCTACGGTTCCATTCGAGAGCAGATCGAAGAGATGAAGAAGCGGGATATAGAGTTTGACTGTACGCCGGGCGTCAGCTCTTTTCTGGGAGCTGCTTCCAGTATCGGGGCAGAGTATACCGTGCCAGAGGTTTCTCAAAGCCTCATCATCACTCGGATGGCCGGCCGGACGCCTGTGCCAGATCGGGAATCCCTGAAAAGTTATGCTCGGCATCGGACCTCTATGGCCATCTTCCTGTCGGTTCAAGGTATTGAAAAGGTGGTCAGCGAGCTGATCGAGGGTGGCTATCCTCCGGAAACGCCTGTGGCTGTCATTTACAAGGCTACTTGGCCGGATGAAAAGAAGGTCTTTGGCGATTTGACAAATATTGCTGAGAAGGTCAAGGAAGCTAAGATTAGAAAGACAGCTTTGATTTTGGTCGGTGACTTTTTAGGTCAGGAATTCTACTATTCCAAGCTCTACCATGCGGATTTCCAGCATGAGTTTAGACGGGGGAAGAGCAGCCATGCCAAGTAATTCTCAACCTCGCTACGCAATCGCAACAGTGACAGCGGTCGGCAAGGACTTGGCTCTGACTCTGCGGGAGAAACTGGGCAAGGAAATACCTATCTATACGACGCCTCGCTTGGCAGATGACAGGGTCATTGCCATCGAAGGACGTGTGATTGAGGCGCTTGGTCAGCTCTTTCAGGAAGTGGATGTTCTCATTTGTATCATGGCTATCGGTGCAGTTGTGCGAGCTATTGCACCAGTCTTGAAAGACAAGGCGACTGACCCAGCAGTGGTTGTCATGGATGAGAAAGCGACCAATGTCATCAGCCTGCTGAGCGGACATCTAGGCGGAGCCAATCAAGTGACGCTAGACATCGCAGAATTGCTCGGCTCCAATCCTGTTATCACGACAGCGACAGATGTGCAGAATGTGACAGCCTTGGACAATCTGGCCCAATCAGTCAATGGCTGGCGGCCGGAATTGAGAGAATTCATCAAACCTTTCAACAGCTATCTAGGCAGCGGCCGAACAGTCTATTTCTATCAGGAAAAGGATTGGGTCACTGACCTTCGTGGCCTAACTCTTGTGAGTGAAGAAGAATTGGCGGCTGTTCTCAAAGGAACGGAACCGCTGATTCTGCTGACTACAGAAGAAAAGGACATTCAAAGAGAAAATCTGGCTCTCATCTATCCTCAATCCTATATCTTAGGAGTTGGCGCGAGAAAGGATGTGGCTCCAGCCGTCTTCCGAGAAGGCTTTGAGGAATTTTGTCAGCGGCAGGGAATTTCTGCCAGTGAGATTTCCAAAATCGTCAGCATTGATGTCAAGAAGGATGAAGCAGCTATTCTGGCCTTGGCTGAGGAATTGGGCTGTCCCTTTGAGACCTTTAGTAAGGAGGAGCTGTCTGTCGTAGCAGACCGCTATCCTCAGTCAGAATTTGTCAAAAAGACAGTCGGAGTCGGCAGTGTCGCCTTGGCCAGCGCAGATCTGGCCAGTCAGGGTCAAGTCCTGACTGAGCGCTTTGCCAAGAACGGCTGTACCTATGCGCTTGCAAAAGCAATAACCAAAAAGTAAATCAAAAGAAAAAGCAGATGGTCCTATGAACCAACTGCCCTTATAAAATTTTATCATACCCATAAAGGAGAAAAAATATATGTTATACGTTATCGGATTAGGCCCAGGTAAAGAAGAATTGATGTCACAAGAAGCATTGGCTGCTATAGCCGATTGTGAAATTATCGTCGGCTACTCGACTTATATGCGATTGATTCTTGATTTGGTCAAGGACAAGGAGCTCGTAGCGAATGGTATGCGTCAGGAAATCGACCGTTGTCAAAAGGCTATTGATTTGGCTAGAGAGACTGGCAAAAATGTCGGAGTTGTTTCCAGTGGAGATGCCGGAGTCTATGGAATGGCTGGCTTGATTTTAGAATTGCTGGGAGATGCCAGTGATGTAGAAGTTAAGGTGGTTCCAGGTATCACAGCTAGTCTGGGTGCCGCTGCTGCTATGGGAGCTCCCCTCATGAACGACTTCTGTCATATCAGTCTGAGTGACTTGATGACGCCTTGGGAAATGATTGAGAAGCGTCTGCATGCCGCAGCTCAAGGTGACTTTGTTGTCTGTCTCTACAACCCTCGGAGTAAGGGACGTCCAGACCATTTGGCAAAAGCACTTTCTATCATGTCTGAGTACAAGTCAGAGGATACTATTGTCGGTATCGGTAAGGACATTGGCCGTAAGGATGAGGAAATCATCTTGACGACTATCAAAGACCTAGATGAGACTTTGGTAGATATGACGACAATCGTTATCGTTGGTAACAAAGAAACTTATGTTAAAAACGGACGCATGATCACACCTCGAGGATATACTTTATGATGAAATTACTGCTGGGAGGGACATCCGACAGCACCGCTATTTTAGAAGTGCTTGACCGTTTGAAAATTGATGTGACCAGCTCTGTTGTCACAGACTACGGCCGGCACTTGGCTTCCAAATATGGCCAGCCGGTCATTCAGGGCCGGCTGACAGCCGAGGATATGGTTGCCTTCATCAAAGAGAATGATGTGGATGAAATCATCGATGCCACCCATCCTTTTGCGGATATCGTTTCCAAGGAAGCCATTCGGGCAGCAGAGATGGCCGGTGTATCTTACCTGCGCTTTGAGCGTCAGGCGACCTTGGATTTGAGCGGAGCCATCGTGGTCCACTCGACCCAAGAAGCCATTGATGAGATTGCCAAGCGCGGCTACAAGACAGTCTATCTGGGAACAGGCAGCAAGACTCTGCCACTCTTTGTCAAGGGCTTGCCAGAGCAGCGGATTGTCGTTCGCGTTCTGCCGACTTCAGAAGTGCTTCTGGCCTGCGAAAGTCTGGGACTGGTAGCGGATCAGATTGATGCGATCAAGGCTCCATTTTCCAAAGAGTGTAATAAAGAGCTCTTACTGCGCTCAGGAGCAGATGTCTTTATTTCCAAGGAGAGCGGTACAGTCGGTGGTATTCGTGAAAAGATTGATGGCTGCCAAGAGCTGGGGATGGACTGCATTATCATCTCTCGGCCAATTGTGGCCTATCCGCAGATGGTTTCTAACTTGGAAGAGTTAGAAGCTTATCTGACAAAATAGTGAATAAAAGGAGAAAAAATGTCCGGTTTAGTAACATTACTGGGAGCAGGTCCAGGTGATGCGGAGTTGTTGACCCTCAAAGGCAAGAGACGGCTTCAAGAAGCAGATGTCTTGGTCTTTGACCGCTTGGTCAATCAAGAGCTCTTTCAGCATCTAAAGTCTGACTGCGAAAAGATAGATGTCGGTAAAAAGCCAGGCCAGCCCTGCATCCGACAGGAAGAGATTGAAAAGATTCTCATCGAAAAGGCCCGTCAGGGCAAGCGGGTAGTCCGCCTTAAGAGTGGCGATCCCTATATCTTTGGCCGAGGCGGAGAAGAAGGAGTCAAGCTGGTGGAAGCCGGTGTGGACTTTGAAGTGGTGCCAGGCATCACCTCTGCTGTGGCTGGTCTGACCTATGCAGGCATTCCTATGACTTATCGAGATGTAGCGACTAGCTTCCATGTCTTTACAGCCCATCTCAAGGATGAGACAGAAATGCTCAACTGGGAAGCAATTTCTGAGCTCAAAGGAACCTTGGTCTTTCTTATGGGCATGAAAAATCTGCCTTCCATCGTCCAAGAGCTGACGGCTAGAGGCTATGGCAAGGACAAGCCAGCCGCCATCGTTGAATGGGGAACCCATCCTCAGCAGCGATCGGTGGACGGAACCTTGGGTAACATAGTAGAACTAGCAGAAGCTGAGGACTTTAAGGCACCGAGTGTCATCGTGGTAGGTGATGTCGTGGCCTATAGACAGCAGCTAAATTTCCATGAGAATCTGCCGCTTTTCGGCCGGAAAATCCTCATCCAGCAGTCAGAGACTGGCAGACTTCCTCGCTTGCTCAGGGATGCTGGAGCTGCGCTGACCACTTTCCCTGCTCGAGATTTGGTTGAAGAGTTAGACTTGCAGCTGCCGGACTTGGAGCAGGTAGAAGGACTTCTCTTTGCAGATATGCAGAGCTGGCCGCTCTTCTTGAAAGCCCTCCGCAAGGCAGGCAGAGACTTGCGCAGTCTGCCGCATATCCGCTTAGCGGCTATTGGTCATCATACGGCTAAGTCTATCGAAGCGAGCGGGATTGTGCTGGATCGGATGACGCCTCAGCAGTCGGATGCGGATTTTGCAGCTGCTCTTGAAAAAGAAGGCGGCAACTGGTATATTCTAACAGCTGAGCATAAGAAAGCCAGTCTGGCAGAACTCTATTCTCTGCCGATTATTGCTAGCCATAGGCTGGCCTTTGACAGTCAGATTAGCAGTGACAATTGGTCAGAGATTGAAGTTGTCTGTCTCCCGAACTCTGCTGCGGCCATGAACTTTGTAGCAGCTAATCAGGAAGCTGGATTTGACTGGACAGATGTCCCTATCGTTGTCATGGGTGCTAGCACGAGGGCTGTCTTAGAGGAAGCTGGCTTTAGCAAGATTGTTGAGACAGACGAAGCGACTATCGCTTCTATCATCGATAAATGTCGGGAAATTCTCTGAAAGGATAAAGGTCATGAGTAAAGCTATAGTAGTAGTCAGTTTCGGAACGACCTATCCCGAGACCAGACGCAAAACAATTGAGGCTTGTGAGCAGGCTATTCAGGAACATTTTCCAGACTATCCGGTACACCGAGCTTTTACATCCAATGTCGTTAGACGGCGGATTAAGAAGCAGGAAGGGCTTGACATTCCTACGGTCAAAGAGGTTTTGGAGCAGCTCTTAGAAGCGGGCACTGAAGAGGTCTATATCCAACCTCTCCATGTCATTTTGGGCAGCGAGTACGAAAAAATTCTCGTCCAAGCCAAAGAGTTTGAATCAGCTTTTAAAAAGCTAGTCGTTGCCAAGCCTCTGCTCAATAGTCAGGAAGACTATGAGGCTGTCAAGGATATTCTGC
This sequence comes from Streptococcus sp. IsoGale022, assembly GCF_031142805.1. Taxonomy (NCBI): domain Bacteria; kingdom Bacillati; phylum Bacillota; class Bacilli; order Lactobacillales; family Streptococcaceae; genus Streptococcus; species Streptococcus sp. IsoGale022. The sequence continues at coordinate 68,455 of NZ_JAKZJI010000010.1, forward strand.
TGGAACGATATGGCCATGAAGATCAGGATGCAGCAACAGTTCTGATGGGCCACGGTAGTCAGCATTATGCCTTTACAGCTTATGCAGCCTTGGATCATATGATGAAGGGAAGCTCAGTCTATATCGGATGTGTAGAAAGCTATCCTCCGGTTGAGCTGATTGAGCAGGAACTGAAGAAAGAGGACGTCCGGGAAGTACATCTGGCACCTTTTATGCTGGTAGCGGGCGACCATGCGACCAATGATATGAGCTCGGATGAGGAAGGGTCTTGGTATCACTTCTTTAAGGAGCAGGGATATGAGGTCAAAGCCCATCTGGTTGGTCTGGGCGAATACCCCGAGGTTCAGCAGCTCTACATCCAGCATTTAGAAGAAATCATCGAATAGGAGGAAGGAATGGCAAAATTTTACGGAATTGGTGTGGGACCGGGTGATAGCGAGCTAGTCACTATCAAGGCCAGTCGGCTTTTGGAAGACTTAGATATTCTCTATACACCAGAGGCTAAGAAGGGGAGCAAGAGCTTTGCATTAGGCATTGCAGAGCCCTACCTGAAAGAGCATCTGGAAATCAAGCAGCGGCATTTCCCTATGGTCCGTTCCAATTCGACCAAAGAAGTCCAGTGGCAGGCCATCTCTGCTGAAATCGCAGAGGATGTCAAGTCTGGCAAGAATGTAGGCTTTATCACACTGGGTGACCCAATGGTCTACAGCACTTATAGCTATCTGCTGGCCCTGCTGGAAAAGGAAATCGACTGTCAGACCATCCCTGGTATCACCTCTTTCTGCAGCATGGCTTCTGAGCTAGGTCAGCCCCTGACTATGGATGAGGAGTCTCTGGCGGTCATGCCGGCTACGGCTTCTGCCGAGAAGATTGAGGCGGCGCTTGAGCTGCATGACTCGATTGTGCTGATGAAAGTGGCCAATCACCTGGATACCGTCCTGCCCCTGCTAGAAAAGCTCGGTCTCTTGCAGCAGACTTTTTTGGTTAGTAATTCTTCGACGGATAAGCAGCAGACTCTGCTGGGGCTCGAAGGAATCACACCAGAAACCAAGCTGCCTTATTTTACTACCTTCCTCGTGAAAAAGAAGATTTTTAATATCAGAACCCATGTTCATGGATAGGCATTCATCCTTTTGAGCTTAGGTTCTTAGTAAAGGAAAAAAACATGAAACTATTGAAAAATAAAAAAGTAACTTTTGTTGCCTTGCTGGCTATTTTAGCGGTACTGAGTACCCAGTCTGTGTCAGCTATGCATATCATGGAAGGCTATCTTCCACTCTTTTGGTGTATCTTCTGGTTCGCCGTTTTCCTGCCTTTCTTTGTGGTAGGCTTGATGCGCATCAAGAAAATCGTTGCAGAGGATCCAAATTCCAAGACCATGCTGGCCTTGTCCGGTGCCTTTATCTTTATCCTGTCTTCTTTGAAGATTCCATCTGTTACAGGATCTAGCTCGCATCCGACAGGGGTTGGTCTGGGAACTGCTATGTTTGGTCCATCTGTTATCAGTGTTTTGGGTACCATCTGCTTGCTCTTCCAAGCCCTCCTCTTGGCTCACGGCGGCTTGACTACTCTGGGTGCCAATGCATTCTCAATGGCAGTGGTTGGTCCGTTTGTCGGTTATTTCGTCTACAAGTTTGCTAAATCCATCAAGCTGTCTACGCCGGTATCTATCTTTATCTGTGCTGTGATTGCGGACTTGGCGACTTATGCGACAACTTCTATCCAGCTCGGTTTGGTCTTCCCAGATGCTAACAGTGGCTTTGTTGGTTCTGCACTGAAGTTCATGGGTGTCTTCTTGACCACTCAAATCCCGATTGCTATCGTAGAAGGATTGCTGACAGTTGTCCTCTATAACTTAATCTCAGAAAATGTCAAAGAAAGAGCAGGTCTGTTCAAATGAAAAAACACAAGAATCTCATCTTAATCTTGGCTGCAGTAGCAGTCACTCTAGCTGCCTTTATCTTTGCCCCTAAGGGTGTGGAATACAGTGGAACAGATGACGCTGCTGAAAAAACTATTAGTTCTATCCAAAAGGACTACGAGCCTTGGTTTTCACCGATTTTTGAGCCAGCTGGTCCAGAAGTAGAAAGTCTGCTCTTTACCCTGCAAGGCAGTATCGGAGCGGGGATCATCTTCTATGTTATTGGCTACCACAAAGGGAAAAAACAAGGCCAACAAAAGGAAAGCTCTGAACATAAATAAAAGTCTTCAACAGTAAGAGCGAGCTCTGGTTCTTGATAGCGATTAAGTTGTCTGGAACCGGAGTTGCTCTGTGCTGTAAGCTTCGTGAAACATAGCTAGAAAGGAGGGTCTCCTCATGTTTGCGATTGATAAATATGCCTATCAAAATCGGCTGAAAAATCTGCCGGTTGCTTATAAATTTGTCATTTATGTGCTCTTGTTAGCTGTTAGCTTTTCTGGTGTCAGGAGTCTGCAGCTAGGACTCATTATCTTGGTGGCGCCTTTGACTTGCTATGTGGCTCGGCTTCCTTGGTTGCGCTATCTGAAGTGGCATCTGCACGCAAGTATCTTTATCCTGATTAGTCTCTTGACCTTTGTCTTGACCTATCAGAATAGTCAGGAACAGCTCTTGCTGGCCTTTCCTTTAGGTCAAGGTTATCTGGGCATCAGCCAATCCTCTGTTCAGCAGACTATTTTTATCCTCTTGCGCATCTATTCATCCTTGGTTTCGACTTATTTCTTTGTCCTGACAGTGCCTTTTGCTCAGATGCTGCGGCTTTTTAAAGCCATGCACGTACCGCGGGTACTGCTAGACTTAATCGTCCTCATGTATCGCTTTATTTTCCTGGTCTTCTATGAGTTTGTGACCATTCGGGATACCTTGGACTTGAAATTCTCCTTTTACAATAAAAGGAAGCAACACCAGGCTTGGGGCAGATTAGCCAATACTCTCTTTGTCAAACTGCTGGATGATAATCAGCATTTAAATGAGGTGCTGACGCTAAGATTTGATGCAGAGCATAGTGAGTAATGAAAGCGCATTTACAAGAAGACAGTTTTTATACTATAATGGAAAGTAGATAGGAAACTCAGATGTTACAAGTGAAGAATATTTCTTTTGCGTATGACGAAAATCCAACGCTGCACGATATTTCTATGGACTTCGAAGAGGGCCGGATTACCGGCATTCTAGGAGTTAACGGCTCAGGTAAGTCTACCATCATGAAAATCATCACCCGCCTGCTCAAACCTCAGAAGGGCAGCATTTTATATGATGGTCAGCCTGTAGGCGACTTTAAGAAGGCTTTGTTTCAGTATCGGCAGCATGTCAATATGGTCTTTCAGAATCCAGAGCAGCAGCTCTTTTATACCATTGTGAAGGACGATATTGGCATGGCCTTGGAAAACTTAGGCTATGAAGAAAACGAGATAGCAAGCAGAGTAACGACGGCTCTAGAGATGATGGACATTTCCCATCTGCAAGACAGACCCTTGCAGTATCTGAGCTACGGCCAGAAAAAGCGGGTGGCTATTGCCGGCATGCTGGCCCTGCAGCCCAAGTATTTGCTGCTTGATGAGCCAACAGCTGGACTGGATCCCAAAGGGCGGGACCAGATGGCTGCGACTATGAAAAAGCTAGTCCAAGCTGGAACCAACATCATCGTATCTAGCCATGACATGGATCTGATGTATGACTGCTGTGACTATGCCTACCTGCTGCAGAAAGGGCATTTGATTGCGGAGGGCAGCAAGTTTGATTTCTTCCAGCAGGGAGATCTGCTAGTAGAAGCAGGCTTGGCTGTACCTTGGATTGTCAAGCTTCATCAGACTATCCAGACGCCACTGGCAGAAAATGAAGCTGCTTTCTTTGAGCAGCTAGGAGGAAATGGAACATGGTCAAATCATTGATGGTACAGGGGACTGCCTCAGATGCTGGGAAAAGCATTATTGCGGCAGGTCTCTGCCGGATTTTCAAGCAGGATGGCATGGAAGTGGTGCCTTTTAAGTCGCAGAATATGGCGCTCAATTCCTTTATCACCAAAAAAGGAGATGAAATGGGCCGGGCTCAGGTCGTTCAGGCCGAAGCGGCTGGCAAGGAGCCGGATGTCCGCATGAATCCAGTCCTACTCAAACCCACCTCTGACCGCAAGTCCCAGGTTGTTTTTCTAGGTCGGGTACTGCGGGATATGGATGCTGTCGAATACCATGAATACAAGCAGCAGCTCCTGCCTAAGATTAAGGAAGTCTATGAGGAGTTAGGTACTGAAAATGATATCATCGTCATCGAGGGCGCAGGAAGTCCAGCTGAAATCAATCTCAATGACCGAGACATTGTCAATATGGGCATGGCCAAGCTGGTTGATGCGCCAGTGATTTTAGTGGCGGATATTGATAAGGGAGGCGTCTTTGCCTCTATCTACGGAACGATTGAGCTCATGCCGCCTGAGGACCGCAAGCGGATCAAGGGGGTTATTATCAATAAATTCCGCGGCGATGTAGCCCTGCTGCAGTCTGGTATTGACATGATTGAAGAGCTGACTCAGGTGCCGGTTATCGGAGTCGTGCCTTATGCTCAGCTGGATATTGACAGCGAAGACAGTGTGGCCCTGGTACAGAAAAGTCGGCGCTTTGATAGCAGAAAGAGTCTGGATATCGCAGTTGTCAGCCTCAAGCGCCTGTCCAACTTTACGGATTTTCATAGTTTAGAAATCCAGCCGGATGTTTCTGTCCGTTATGTCCAGCCTGGTGATGCGATTGGTCGGCCGGATCTCTTGATTCTGCCGGGCAGTAAAAATACCATCGAAGACATGAACTATCTGCGAGAGTCTGGTCTCGAAGCCGAGATTCTCGAGTGTCTGGAGCAGGGCGTGCGAATCTTTGGTATCTGCGGCGGCTATCAGCTGCTGGGGCAGAAGATTAGTGACCCGCTGCACCTAGAGTCTGACTTAGAAGAGATTAGCGGTCTAGGGATTTTAGAGACAGAGACGGTGCTTCAGCCGGTCAAGCGGACGACTCAGGTCAGAGCCCTGCATGAGGGGCAAGAGCTAGAGGGCTACGAGATTCACATGGGGGAAACCCAGCTGGCAGATGGTCTTGAGCCATTCTCCGTCATTAAGGAGCAAAATGGTGAGGAAACTGAGCGTCCAGATGGGGCAGTGGCTTATGGCGGGCAGGTGCAAGGAACCTACCTTCATGGGGTCTTTGACAATCTAGAATGGACTCGCCAGTACCTGAATGAACTTCGCCTGGCTAAGGGCTTAGAGCCGCTAGAGGACCAGCTTATCAGTATCAAAGACTTTAAAGACAGAGAGTATGATAAATTGGCAGACGTCCTGCGCCAGTCTTTGGACATGGAGCAGATCTATCAAATCATCAATAGAGAAGAAAAATGAGAATTTATACGAAATACGGAGACAAAGGGTTTACTCGGCTCTACGGTGGGGATCGAGTATCCAAGACCCATATTCGGGTCGAAGCTTATGGAACGATGGATGAGCTATGCTCTCATCTAGGCTATGTCGTATCTGAGATGCGCGACTATCCTATCTTGGACGACCTGCGTCTGGAATGCGAGGAAATCCAGCAGCATCTCTTTGACTGTGGTAGCGACTTGGCGACACCGAGGGAGTTGCGCCCCTACAAGCAAGAGCCAGCCAATGTCAGCTGGCTGGAGGAGCGGATGGATGAGTATATGCATATCCCTCCGAAAATCGACCGCTTTATCATTCCGGGCGGCCATCGGATTGCCAGTCTTCTACATGTGGCCCGCACCATGACCAGACGTCTGGAGCGCCGTATGGTAGCTGTTATAGAGGCAGATGAAGCGGTCAATGAGATAGGCTTAATCTACATCAACCGTCTGTCGGATTACTTTTTTTGTACTGGCTCGCTTGGTCAATGACCGTCTAGAGGAGCCGGATACAGTCTACAAACGCAGCGCGAAAATCTTTCGGGAAAAGAAATAGGAGAAGCTAGCATGTATCCAGTCATGATTAATATCAGAGAGAAGAAAGTCGTGGTAGTGGGAGGCGGCAAGGTCGCAGCGCGGAAGATTAAGACTCTGCTGGCTGAGCAGGCTGCTGTGACGGTGGTCAGTCCGACTCTGCATGCTGACATTCCGCAGGCGGAGGTCCAGTGGCTAGCTAGACCCTATCAGACAGGCGATTTGAAAGGCGCGAAGCTAGTCTTTGCCTGTACCGATCAGGAGGAAATCAACCGTCAGATTATGGAGGAGGCGGCACCCAGTCAGCTGGTAAACAATACGGGCGACAAGACCTTCTCTGACTTTTACAATGTAGCCATTGCGCGAAAGAAGGACGTATCTGTCATGATCTCGACCAACGGCCTCTCGCCTAGCCGTTCCAAGGAGATTCGCAAGAAGATAGAAGCAATTTTAGACCAACTTTAAAAGAAGGAAAGAAGCATGCACCTATTATATGTGGGTTTGACCCATCGGGAAACGCCGCTGACAATTTTGGAAAAAGCGCATTTTTCAGATCAGGAGGGGCTGAAAGCTCTAAAGCTCCTGAAAAGAGAAAAAAGTATCTTGGAAAATATCATCCTGTCCACCTGCAATCGGACCGAGCTCTATCTGGTGGTGGATCAGCTCCACACTGGCCGCTACTATTCCAAGCATTTTTTGGCAGACTGGTTTCAAATCCCTGTCAAGGAACTGGAAGAGTATTTAGTCTTTCGTGAGGGGGATGAGGCTCTGCGGCATCTGCTGCGGGTCTCTATTGGACTTGAGTCAAAGATTATTGGTGAAAGTCAGGTCTTGGGTCAGCTCAAGCAGGCTTTCCTGACGGCGCAAGATGCTGGTACGACTGGAATTGTCCTCAATCAGGCTTTCAAGCAGGCGCTGACCTTTGCCAAGCGAATGCATGATTCTTATCGGATCAATGACCGGCCCATTTCTATCGGTCTGACCGCTATCCAAGAATTGGACCGACTTGGGCTGGATTACAGCACTAAAAAGGTAGCTATTATCGGCTTGGGAGAGATTGGTCAGCTAGTGACTAAGTATGCCTTACAGCGGCCTTTCAAGTCGGTCATGCTGCTCAATCGGACAGTCAGCAAGGCCCAAGCATTTCTGACAGAAGCTAGGGTATCTGCCCATGGCTGGGATGAATTGGAAGCGGTGCTGGCGGATGCGGATGTGGTCTTTTCAGCGGTTAAAACGGAAGAATACATTATCTTTCCCTCCATGCTTAAGGAGGGTGCGGTCGTGTTTGACCTCTGTCTGCCTCGTTCCTGCCATCCAGGCTCGTCTCTCAAGCTCTATAATATCGAAAATCTGACCAATCAACTGGAGCAATACAAAGCAGAGCGGCAGGAGATTGCCGGCCGGATTGCTTTGGAGATTGATGAGGAGCTGGTCAAGTTTGCTGACTGGCGTCAGCAGTTGGGCATTATTCCTCTGATTCAGGAAATCAGGGATAAGGCTTTGGAAGCTCAAGCTTCGGCCATGGAAAGCCTTAATCGCAAGATTCCGGATTTGACCGAGCGGGAGCAAAAGCAGATTTCTAAGCACATGAAGAGTATTATCAACCAAGTCTTGAAGGAGCCAATCTTGCAGCTCAAAGAGCTGTCAGTCGGAGAGCATTCAGACTATGACATTGCCTTGATTGCCAAGATATTTGGTTTGCACAGAGAAAGGGGAAAAGATGAAGGTCATTAAGGTAGGAACCCGCAAGAGTAAGTTGGCCATGACCCAGACCCAACAGTTAGTGGACCAGCTCAAGGTGCTCCATCCAGAGCGGGATTTTGTCCTCATTCCCTATACCACAAAAGGAGATCGTCTGACCCATGTCAGCCTCCAGGAAATTGGCGGCAAGGGAGTCTTTGTCAAGGAAATTGAACGAGCTCTCTTAGCTGGTGAGATCGATATGGCGGTTCACAGTCTCAAGGACATGCCGGCTAAGCTAGCTGAGGGCTGTGCGCTCGGTGCGATTAGTCAGCGAGAAGATGTCCGGGATTGCTTGATTTTCCGTCAAGCTGGCCAGACGCTAGCTAATCTTCCTGAGGGCGCTCTTATAGGAACCAGCAGCATTCGCCGACAGGTTCAGCTGCAGGCTCAGAGACCGGATTTGGCTTTCAAGCCACTTCGGGGCAACATTGATACACGTATCAAGAAGCTGGAAGAAGGTGAATACGATGCGATTGTCTTGGCTATGGCCGGTCTTAAACGCTTGGGCTGGCTGGAGCAAAGCCGACTTCACATTCAGCCTTTAGAGACCAGTCTTTGCCTGCCAGCTATTTCTCAGGGCGCTTTGGCGGTGGAATGCCGGGAAGAGGATGAGGAATTGCGGCAACTGTTGGCAACTGTTCAGGATGAGAAGACAGCAGCTGAAGTGGCAGTTGAACGGGCAGTTTTGGCTCAGATGAATGCAGACTGTACTTTCCCTATCGCTGCTTTTGCCCAGAAAAAAGGTCAGGACTACCAATTAGAGGCCATGCTGGCCAAGGAGGACGGTCAATGTGTCTTTGTCAGTCTTAAAGGGCAGGATGGCCAGCAATTGGCAGAGCAGGCTGTGCGCCAGTTAGCCGATAAGGGAGCGGTAGGAATGCCATGGTTAAAAAAATAATCTTTACCAGAGAGCAGGCGCCAGACTCTACTTGGCTAGAAGGAATCAGACGGGCTGGATTTGAGACACATCATGTCCCTCTCATTCGCTGTCAGTCTCTGCCCTTGCCTGAAACTGTCCAAGCAATTCTGTCAGAAGCCGACTGGGTCTTTTTTACCAGTGCTGTCGCAGTAGAGGCTTTCAGTCCCTATCTGAAAGCGGACTACCAGATTGCGACCATTGGGCCGCAGACCAGTCAGGCGCTGGACAAGCTAGGCCGAGCCTGTGATTTTCAGGCCAGCAGCCACTATGGTCTTGACTTTATTCAGGAGTGGCTGGATTTGGCTCTGCCGACGCAGAAGATCTTGCTTCCTCAGAGCAGCCTATCCAATCCCAGTCTGGCTGAGAAGTTAAAAGAAGCAGGTCACGAGGTCTGGGCTTGGCCTATGTATGAAACGACCTCAAATCCTGCTTGTCAAGACCAGCTCGAGAACTATCTGTCCCAAGAGGATGTGATTTGGACCTTTGCCAGTCCATCGGCTTGGCAGAGTTTTTGTGCTATTAAGCCCCATCTAGCGTCCAGCCATCGGATTGCAGTGATTGGCCAAACAACGGCTCAGGCAGTCAAGGGGTCCGGCTATGAGGTAGACTACCAGCCCCAGAGTCCTTCTGTTGAGGAAATGGTCAAGGAAATAATCAAGAAAGAAGAGAAGAAGCATGGAATTTTATAGACATCGCAGGCTGAGAAGAAGCAGCGGTCTGCGGCAGCTGGTTCGAGAAACCAAGCTGTCTGTGGATGACTTTATCCAGCCCTTATTTATCAAGGAAGGACTAACTGAAAAGCAAGAAGTTGCCTCTATGCCGGGAGTTTATCAGTTCTCACTCGAGGATTTACTGCCAGAAGTTCAGGAATGTGTGGACTTTGGCATTCGGGCTTTTATCGTCTTTGGCATTCCGTCAGAAAAGGACGAAATAGGCAGTCAGGCTTCAGCTGAAAATGGCATCGTACAGGAAGCTATCCATCTAATCAAGAAGCATTTCCCTGAGACGGTCGTCATTGCAGACACCTGTCTCTGTGAGTTTACCAGTCACGGCCATTGCGGCATTTTGCGAGGGGAGGAAGTGGACAATGATCTGTCTCTGACTAGACTGACAGAAGTCGCTGTCAGCCAAGCCAGGGCTGGAGCAGATGTCATTGCGCCTTCCAATGCCATGGACGGTTTTGTGGCGGCTATTCGTCAGGGACTTGATGAGGCGGGCTTTGAAGACATTCCGATTATGTCCTATGCGATTAAGTTTGCCTCTAGCTTTTATGGACCTTTCCGAGATGCAGGTGAGAGTGCTCCGGCCTTTGGCGACCGCAAGACCTATCAGATGGATCCGGCCAATCGCTTGGAGGCTTTGAGAGAAGCCAAAAGCGATGAGGAGCAGGGAGCAGACTTTCTCATGGTTAAGCCGGCTCTGGCCTTTCTGGATATCCTCAGAGAGCTGCGCCAGGAAACCCGGCTGCCTTTGGTGACCTATAATGTCAGCGGAGAATACGCTATGGTTAAGGCAGCAGCTCAGCAGGGCTGGATCAATGAAAAATCCATTGTCATGGAAACCTTGACCAGTATGAAGAGGGCTGGTGCAGACTTGATTATCACTTATTTTGCCAAAGATGCGGCCGGCTATCTGAGAGAAGGATAGAGACTGCGGAAAATCAGCAGTTTTCTAGATAAGGAGGACGAACTTGAAGAGAGAACATTCCAACCAATATTTCGCAGAGGCTCAAAAGCTCTTTCCAGGCGGGGTCAATAGTCCTGTCCGGGCTTTTAAGGCTGTGGGCGGCCATCCGCTTTTTATCGAAAAAGCCAGCGGAGCCTATTTGCATGATGTCGATGGCAACCGCTATATTGACTACGTCCTGTCTTGGGGACCCATGATTTTGGGGCATGCTCCTAAGGATGTTTTGCCGGCAGTTGAGGAAGCTATTTGGGAGGGAACCAGCTTTGGTGCTCCGAGTCCCAGAGAGATTGCTCTCGGCCAGCTGGTGCAGGAGCGTCTGCCTTTCATGGAAAGAATGCGGATGGTCAATTCGGGAACGGAAGCGACCATGAGCGCCATTCGGGTAGCACGTGGAGTGACCAAGCGCTCTAAAATCGTCAAATTTATCGGCTGCTATCACGGCCACAGTGATTCCTTTTTGGTTCAGGCTGGTTCAGGCTTGGCTAGCTTTGGGATTGCTGATTCTGCCGGAGTCATTGCTCAGGTAGCTGGGGAAACTCTGGCCTTGCCATACAATGACATAGAAGCTCTCAAGACTTGCTTTGAAAAGTACGGAGATGACATCGCCTGTGTCATTTTAGAAGCAGTTGCTGGTAATATGGGCTTGATTCCAGCGGATGCGGACTTTATCAGTACTATTCGCTCCCTCACTCAGGAATACGGATCTCTCTTCATCGTGGATGAGGTCATGAGTGGTTTCCGAGCTCATTATCAGGGGGCAGTTGGCCTCTATCAGACAGAGCCGGATCTGGTCTGCTTAGGCAAGGTTATCGGTGGCGGCTTCCCAGTTGCAGCCTTTGGCGGCAAGGCCGTCTATATGGATCAGGTAGCTCCCCTAGGCAGCATCTATCAGGCTGGTACCCTGTCGGGCAATCCAGTCGCCATGATGGCCGGTTACGAAACCCTGAAACAGTTGACACCTGAGCTCTTTGCTGAGATTGAAGAGAAAACGAACTACCTCTGTGATGGCTTACGAAGCCTAGCCGATAAGTACAGCATTAATCTGCAAGTCGTGTCCAAGGGAACCATGTTTGGCTTCTTCTTCAGTCAGAAGCCGGTCCGTAATTTTGAGGATTCTAAGGCGGCTGACCATGCTCAATTTGCAAGACTGCACGGTCTCTTGCTGGAAGAGGGCATTTATCTGGCACCATCTCAGTATGAAACCAATTTTATGTCCAGTGCCCATACTAGAGAGGACCTAGACCAGACCTTGGAAGCCTTTGAGCGGGCATTTCAAGAAATGAAAGAAGAAGCAAATGGCTAAGATTGTGTTAGTAACAGGCGGTGCCAGAAGTGGCAAGTCGGCATTTGCGGAGGATCAGTTAGCTGACCGAGAGCGAGTTTGCTATATTGCGACTGGTCTTCCCCGAGGAGAAGATCCAGAATGGCAGGAGCGGATTCGGCTGCACCAAGAACGCCGGCCGGCTTCCTGGACAACTCAGGAACAGTATGCAGGGCTGGCCGATTGGTTGCGAGAGCAGTCGCATCTGGTTTACCTGCTGGATTGTGCCACCCTTCTGACCAGCAATCGTCTCTTTGATTTGATTGCTCAGCATTTTCCAGACAAGCTGGAGCTGACCGAGGAACACTTTCTAAGTCGGCAGGAGCAGTCTTTCCTGCTGCAGCTCTTGGAAGAAGAATGGCAAGAGCTCCTATCTGCAATCCGTCAGACAGATGCTGAGTGCTGGATTGTAACGGACGAGGTTGGACTGGGCATTGTCCCAGAGACCAGACTAGGCCGCTTCTTTCGTGATGTGCAGGGCAAGATCAACCAACTGATTGCAAAGGAGGCGAGTGAGGCTTATCTCGTTATCTGCGGCCTCGCTCAGCAGTTGAAATGATAAAGGCATTGATTATCTATACCCAATTTTTTAGCCGGATTGTGATTCCAAAGGCAGTGGATATCTCCTACCTGCGACGAGGTCTGCCCTTTCTGACCCTCTTTGGTCTCTTGCTGGGTTTGATTTCAGGTGGATTTTATTTCCTGACGAGTCTAGTTCTGCCAGGGATGGTCGCTTGGGTTCTGACCCTTGCTTTCGATGTTCTGCTGACGGGCGGTTTTCACTTAGATGCCTTGGCGGATACGGCGGATGGGCTCTTCTCCTCTCGTAAGAAGGAGCGGATGCTAGAGATTATGAAGGACAGCCGGATTGGCAGCAATGGCGTTCTGGCGCTCATTCTCTACTATGCTCTGATGCTGGTTCTCTACTCTTATCTGCCAGAGCCTCGCTGGTTTATCGTGGCTAGTCTGACTATGATTGGCAAGGCCGGTCTGAGCCTACAGCTCTACCGGATGGCCTATGCTAGAGAAGGCGGCGGCTCGGGGAATTTCTTCAGTGGCAGCAAGACTAGTCATATCCTGCTTGCCCAGCTTTTGCCTTTGCTCTTATCACTCCTGGTTTTCAGCTGGAGAGGCCTTCTGGCTTACGGCTTGGTAGTTCTGGGAGCAATTGGCTATCGCCGGTTCGTTTATAATAAAATTGACGGCCACACAGGCGATACGCTAGGGGCCTATGTCGAAATTGCCCAGCTCCTCTATCTCTTAGGATTGGTGGTGCTAGGATGAAAAGATGGTATCTGATGCGGCATGGTCAGACAGACTACAACCGTAGGCGCTGTTTCTACGGCAGCCATGACGTCTCTATCAACGAGCAAGGCCAAGCGGATGCCAAGCAACTGCGACTTTTGATGCAGGAACACACAGTTGATGTGATTTACACCAGTTGTCTCAAGCGGACGCAGGAAACAGCCCAGCTAGCTTTTCCAGACAGGCAAGTTCAGCCCATAGGCGACTTTGACGAGCGGGGCTTTGGACAATGGGAAGGTTTGACAGCTGATGAGATTGAAGCGGCTTTTCCAGAAGTCTGGCAGGCTTGGCTGGAAGCGCCTTTTGAAGTCACGCCAGCTGAGGCAGAAGTTTTCGCCGACTTTCAGACCCGAGTCTGGGCAGCAACAGACCGCCTGCTAGATAGTGCTGATGAGTCAATGGCTCTAGTAGCTCATTTGGGAGTGCTGCGCTTGATTTACCAGCGTTTGGTTGACTCAGAGGCAGTTTTTTGGAACATTGATGTCCCGCAAGGGCGAGTGCTGCTCTTGGAAGAGCGGGACCAGACTTGGCTGGCGACCTTACTCTAAGGATTTATTATTTAAAACAAACAACATGATTTATCTTGGGAAAGAGGTGACCAGATGAATACACAGATTCAGGATAAATTTACTTTTAAAAATGGGCAGACCATGCGCAATCGCGTTGTCTTGGCGCCTATGACCATCTGCGCTAGTGAGCCCGGTGGCTATGTATCTCAAGCAGATATTGACTTTTTTGCCCGCCGGTCAAGGTCGGTTGGCATGGTCATTACTGGCAGTACCTATGTCCATCCTCTGGGCAAGTCCTTTGCGGAGAGCTTCAGCGGCGCCGAGGACGATAAGATTGAGGGGCTTAGCCGTTTGGCCAAGGCCATCAAGGATCAAGGGGCTCTGGCTATTATCCAGCTCTATCATGGTGGTCGTATGGTTCTGCCTGATTTGATTGACGGTCAGCCAGTAGCTCCCAGTGCTGTCAAGGCTCCGCGCGATTATTTGGCAGAGCCAAGGGCGCTCAAGAACGCTGAAGTGGAGCAGGTCATAGAGGACTTTCTGTCAGCTATCAGACGGGCGATTCAGGCTGGCTTTGATGGAGTCGAGCTTCATGGCGCCAATACCTACCTGATCCAGCAGTTTGTCTCTCCTCATTCAAATGTCCGTAAGGACAAGTGGGGCGGCAGCCTTAACAACCGCCTGCGCTTTCCAAAGACCTTGCTGAAAAGAGCCAAGCAACTGGTCAAAGAAGAGGCTGACCGCCCCTTCCTAATTGGCTACCGCTTTTCTCCAGAAGAAGTTGAGGAGCCAGGTATCCAGCTTTATGATACCCTGCAGTTGCTGGAGCAGCTTATCTATCATCAGGTGGACTATCTGCATATTTCGACCTCTGATGTCTGGCGTTCGTCTATCAGAGACTCTCAGGACTCGGAGCCAGTGATTGAAAAAATTATCAGAAAAATTAATGATAGAGTGCCTCTCATTGGTGTCGGTCAGATAGAGACCAAGCAGGATGCTCAGCGAGTATTGGATGCGGGGATTCCGCTCTTTGCCCTCGGCAAGGCTCTGCTCCTAGACCCAGACTGGACAGAAAAGGTTGTCTCTGGCCGAGAGGCAGAAGTCATCCGAGCTTATCGCGATGAGCTGCAGGCTGACTTGGCTCTGCCAACTGCCTTTGTCGAAGATGCTCGAAGCTATCTGGAAGGAAAAGATTAAGACATACCAGCTAGAAGGAGGACAAATAATGAGCAAGCATCTGTTTTTCATTCGTTTGCTCTCCCATCTTCAGGACATTGAACCACCTTAGATAGAGAGAAGCGTATTTAGATTTGACTAGGACAGACCGTCTTAAATTAGTTTACAAAATATAAAAGGAATTTGAATACTTTATGAAGCATTTTAAAAAAATAATGGTTTTAGCCTTGGCAGGCCTAGCCCTAGCCTCCTGTGTAAATCCTAGCAAAACCAGCGAGCCTGCTGGCGATGGTGACAGTAAGACTGTGACTATCGGTTACACCCAATTTCCAGAAAATATTGACCCAGCAGCGGAATACAATGGCTGGTTCACGGTCCGTTACGGAGTGGGAGAAACCCTCTTTAAGATGGACGACAAACTTGAAGTAAAACCTTGGTTGGCTGAGAAAATCGAAGCTGTATCAGATCTAGAGTGGAAAATCACCCTCAAGGATAAGGTTGTCTTCCAAAACGGTGAAAAAATGACCGGTGAAAAAGTCAAAGCCTCTCTGGAACGCCTGGTTGAGAAGAGTGAGCGGGCAGCAGCCGATTTGGGCATTGACAGCATTTCTGCGGAGGGTCAGACTGTGACCATCAAGACAAAGGCTGTGCAGCCGATCATGGCGAATCTCTTGGCAGAGCCATACTCCGCCATTGTCGATACGACTGGCAAGAGTGCATCTGACAAGGCTCCTGTCGGAACTGGCCCTTACATGGTGACCAAGTACACTCCTGAGAGCGGAGCAGAGCTCAAGGCTTATGATGACTACTGGGATGGCAAGCCAAAAGTTGCTAATCTGAAGATCAAATACTTCTCTGATCCGACAGCTATTTCTGCAGCCCTCAAGTCTAAGGAAGTTGATGCCGTCTATGGTCTGCCTTATGCAAATCTAAGTACTTATGCTTCCGATAAGAACTACAAAATTTCTGAAGTAGAAGGTTCCCGCTACCTAGCTTACTACTATAACTTTGAAAATCCTTACGTAGCAGATGATAAGTTCCGTCAGGCTTTAGATACCTTGGTTGACAAGAAGACCTACTCAGAATCTCTCTTTAAAGGCTCAGCTGTGCCAGCTGTTGGACCTTTCCCTACTGGCTTCGCCTTTGCCCTACAAAAGAGCGTCCATGAATTTAACGTAGAAAAAGCTAAAAAACTCTTGGATGAGGCTGGCTACAAGGATACTGACGGCGATGGCTACCGTGAAAAAGACGGTCAAAAAGTCAGCATTGAGCTGCTGTCCTTCACTCGTCTGCCTGAAATGCCGCTGGCTGTAGAAGCAACCCAGCAACAGCTCAAGGAAGTCGGAATCGAAGCGACTATTAAGAAAGTTGAAGTCAGTGCCGTTGCCAGTGAAAAGGACTATGCCTTCACACCTTACGCGGTGGTAGCAGCTCCGATTGGTGACCCATATGCCTTCTTCAACAGTGCTGTCAAGACCAATGGTACAGCCAATATCGGTCACTACAGCAACCCAGAAGCAGACAAGAAAATCGAAGAGTTGGCGACTGAAACTGATCCAGCTAAGCGTAATCAGCTCAGCAAGGAAATCCAAGAAATCATGGACAAAGACTACGGCTTTACCATTATCGGCTTCTTCAAGGTCGCTCTGGTAATGGACAAGTCCGTCTCTGGTTTGGAATCCCATCCAACAGACTACTACCATGTCAGCAACAAACTATCAAAGGAATAAAACATGCTGGAAATGAAAGATCTGCTGGTGCAGTCAGCAGATAAAGTCATTCTCGATCGGGTCTCCCTCTCTCTTGCAGAGGGGGAGACCCTTTCGATTGTGGGCGAGAGCGGCAGTGGCAAGTCTACCCTGCTCAAGATGCTGCTGGGCCTCCCTCTTAGGGGGCTGACAGTGACAGAGGGCAGTATTACCTTTGAGGGGCAGGAAATTCATCCCCAGAACCATCGCATTTATCTGCCTTTTGTAGGCCGAGAAGTGGCCTGGATTAGTCAGCATGCCAGTCTCAGCTTCAATAACCGTCGTAAGATCAAAAAGCATTATCAGGACTTGGTGAAAAATCAGGGCCAGCAAGCAGCAAATCTCCGTCCCTTGGAGGAATGTCTAGAGATGGTGGGACTGCTGCCTGAAAAAGTCGTCAATAAGTATCCTTTCGAGCTCAGCGGTGGTATGATGCAGCTGGTCGGTGTGGCGCTAGCTCTAGCCAGCAGGCCCAAACTGCTTCTGGCTGATGAGCCGACCAGCGCTCTGGATGTCCTGTCGAAAATGAAGCTGCTCCGTCTCTTGAGTCAGCTTCATGAGAAAGAAAAGATGGCCATTCTCTTTGTCACACATGATATCAGCGTAGCTGAGCATCTGGCGCAAAAAGTAGTTGTCATGAAGGAAGGACAGATTGTCGAAAGCGGTCCAGCCCATCAAGTTCTCTGCTATCCTGAGCGGGCCTATACCCAGAAATTGCTGAAGGCTGTGCCAAAACTGGCTGAGTTTAGAGAAGGGGAGCAGCTATGAATCAAGTATTGGTCGGTCAGCAGCTGACCTACGAGTACGGTCAGATTGGCAGTCGGAGAATTGGTGTCTTTGATATTGATATTCGTTTAGAAAAGGGACGAGCTATGGGGCTGGTAGGAGAGTCAGGCTCTGGCAAGAGTACCATTGCCAATCTTATCTGCCGCTTTTTAAAACCAGACCAAGGGGAGCTTACTCTACTGGGCAAGCCAGTCTCTGCCTACAAGGACAGGGACTACTATGCTCGGGTCCAATACATTGCCCAGCAGCCCCAGTCGACCTTTCATCCCAAGCGCAGCATTCAGCAGAGCCTAGAAGAGGTCTGTCGAAACTTCTCTCTCTATCAGCAACCGTCAGATAGAAAGCAGGCCATCCATGACTTGCTGACCTCGGTCGGTCTGACACCTGAGCTTGCCCAGCGGCTGCCGTATCAACTGAGCGGAGGAGAATGCCAGCGGGCAGCCATTGCCCGTGCCCTGCTGATTAATCCTGATGTGCTTATCTGCGATGAAATCACCAGTGCTCTGGATGTGACCGTTCAGTATGAAGTCATGCAGCTGCTGGCAGATATCAAGGAGCGCTCGCAGACCTCCTTTCTCTTCATCTCTCATGACATCGCACTGGTCAGCAATTTTGCGGAAGATTTGGTCGTCCTCAAGGACGGAATCGTGCAGGAGAAGGGCAGCATGCGAGAGATCGTCTCTGCTCCCAAGAGTGACTATACCAAGCTCTTGCTCAGTCAGTACAGGGAGGATAAAGATGAGGATTAAGCAAGAACTAGACTCTATGGCTCCTTGCAGCAGCTATCAAGGCAGTCTGCCCATCACAGATGAGCTGGCTATCCAGTACACTCTGCTCAAAGGAAAGGCCTCCCAGCCCTTGCTGACCATCAGTGCGGCAGTCCATGGCTGTGAGTATGTCGGGGTTAAGGCACTGATGGACTTGGCGCATGAATGGGACTTTAAATTTCAGGGCTCTGTCCTCCTCCTGCATGCAGTCAATGTCAGTGGCTTCTGGGCTCGGGAGACGACGCTTGTACCTGAGGACGGCCTCAATCTGAACAGGATTTTTCAGGATCAAGAGCCAGTTTCCAGCCTCAGCTATCAGATTCGGTCTGTGATTGAGAGTCAGGTCTTTAGTGTCAGTGACTTCCTCATTGACCTGCATAGTGGCAATCGGGAAGAACTGCTGACCCCTCATGGTTACTATTCCCTGCGGGCGAATCCAGAGGTGATCGAAAAGTCCTATCAGATGCTGCAGGCTTCTGGGACACCGATTATCTATCAATCTCAGGACCGCGGCAATCTCTACCACGCCGCCTCAGTAGACTATGGACTGCCCAGCATCCTACTGGAGCAGGGGGAAAACGGTACCTGTCTGCCAGAGGATGTGCTGGCTATGAAGCAGTCGGTCAAGCAAGTCGCCCGCTATCTTTTTGAAGGGACTATGCCCTATTACCAGCAAGCACCGCTGATTTTTGACGATAGTTATTATCTGACCTGTCAGAGGTCAGGCTGCTGGATGTGCTTTGTCCGTCCCAATCAAACAGTACAGGCTGGTCAGGTCATCGGCGAAATCTGTGATATTTATGGCAATATTTTAGAAAAGGTGACTGCCAAGGAAGACGGTCTGGTCCTCTACCAGAAAGCGACCCTGGTTGTCCACCAAGGCGAAGTGCTGTTGGCCGTTGCCAGCAAGAATCCTGAAAGCTACCAGACATCTGAAAGGGAGGCGCATGATTAAATTTATTATCAAAACAATTCTGCAATTCGTCCTCATCCTTCTCTGCGTCAGTTTCATCTCCTTTTTGCTGGTCTATCTAGCACCGGGTGATCCGGCTGAGAGCATTCTCAACGCCCAGGGCATTCCTTATACCAAGGAGCTGCTGGAAATCAAGCGGGCGGAAATGGGCCTGAATGGCAGTTTTATGGAGCAATATCTGGCCTGGCTGGGCAGGATTGTCCATGGTGACTTTGGTGTGACCTATCATTCTGGAGCTTCAGTCTGGAAGCAGCTGGTTTTCTATTTTCCCAACTCGGTCTATCTAGCTTTCTATACCTTGCTAGCGACTCTGGGAATTTCCCTGCCGACAGCTCTCTACACATCCTACCATGCTGGAAAGCCGGTTGATCGCTTCCTGATGGCAGGTCTGGCCTTCCTGAATGCCATTCCTAGCTTTGTTATGGGGATTATCCTGATTCTGATTTTTTCTGTTCAGCTTCACTGGTTTCCCATTCAGGCGACGGCTAATGAGCTGGGCCTAGTCCTGCCAGTCATGACGCTGGCCATGATCATGTCTACTCGTTATATCCCGCAGCTGCGGACCGCTTTGATAGAAATACTGCATTCGCCAGAAGTCGAAGGTGCGCGAGGTCGGGGGATTCGAGAGAGGCATATCCTGCTGCATGATGTGATTTACAATGTCCTGCCCTTTCTTCTGACCCTAGTCAGCCTCTCTCTGGGTTCGCTCTTGGGTGGCGTGGCTATTATCGAGCACCTCTTTTCCTGGCCGGGCATCGGTAAGATGCTGATTGGAGTCGTCGCCAATCGGGATTATCCTCTTGTTCAGGGGGCGGTCCTCTTTATCACAGCGGGAGTCTTGACTGTAAATCTAGTCTTTCAGCTACTCATGGTTTGGCTCAATCCTCGCGTCCGACTGGCTCAGGAAAATCCCAAACTGCTGCCGCGCATGAAAAGACTAAAAACAAGCAAGGAGGGTTCGTATGGATAAGAAAATCAATCGAAAACTTCTGGTCTTGGGCGGCCTCATTGTCCTGGCCTTGGTCCTATCTTCCTTGGCTCCTCGTCTCTTGGGTGAAAGTTTGACCAAGGTCAATCTGGGTCAAGCCTTGCAAGGACCGAGCAGCAGTGAGTGGTTCGGGACAGATGCTCTGGGTCGGTCTGTCTTTGCGCGTGCAGTGAGCGGGGGTGCGGAAACAGTCCTGCCAGCCCTGATGATTCTGATGCTGATTGCGGCGGTGGGCTCCTTTATCGGAGTGACCAGCGCCTTCATCGGCGGGAAATTCGACCAGCTCATCTTGCTGGTAATCACGGCTTTTCAATCTTTCCCATCTATCATTTTGGTCATTGCCATCGTCAGTATCTTGGGCATCGGTCTCCAGCAGACCCTCATCGCTATCTGCCTGACGGCCTGGACCAAGTACGCCTACCTGATGCGCTCCATGACCTTGCAGCTGAAAAATGAACCTTATATCCAGTCCTCGAAAATGTATGGCAATAGTTTTTGGACAAGCCTGAAAAACTATTATTTCCCCAGTCTTTTTCCTCAGATTCTGACGACCATGAGCTTTGACATCAGCACCATTATCATGGAAATTGCGGGTCTCAGTTTTGTCGGATTGGGAGCTCAGGCACCCTCGCCTGAGTGGGGAGCCATGATTAATGACGGCCGGATTTACATTCAGGAAGCCCCTTGGATTGTGATCTTCCCTTGTATCTTGCTGATTCTGACCATTCTCCTCTTTACCAAGTTCGGAGACGCTCTGAACAGCAAGTACAATCGCATGAGTTAATCATCAAAAAAACAACAGCTAAAAAAATTGCAGCCCCTATCTCTTGGGACTGCAATAAAAAAATATGAATACAAGAAAGTGATTCAATAAAAATGAGAAAAAAATTATTTTTATTAGTTGTCCTCTTGCTGCCTTTATTCTTGGTAGCCTGCCAGCAAAACTCAAACTCTTCCCAACAGGTCAATGAGAAAGACAAACTCACTATGGTCTGGGGCGAAGACTTTGGGGATGTCAATCCTCACCGCTACAATCCAGACCAATTTGTCGTTCAGGATATGGTCTATGAAGGCCTGGTCCGCTACGGTGACAACGGGAAAATCGAGCCAGCCTTGGCTGAAAGCTGGGATATCAGCGAAGATGGTAGAACCTATACCTTCAAGCTGAGAAAGGCAAAATTCTCAGACGACTCTGACTTTAACGCAGAGAATGTCAAACGGAATTTCGATACTGTCTTTTCAGAGGAAAATAAGAAAAACCACACTTGGTTTGACTTCACCAACCAGCTGGAAAGCTATCGAGTTGTTGATGAGCATACCTTTGAGATCAAGCTCAAACAAGCCTACAGTGCGACCCTCTATGATCTCTCCATGATTCGTCCGATCCGCTTTGTAGCTGACGCTGCCTTCCCTGACGGAGATGACACGACTAAGGATAACCTCAAAAAGCCAATCGGAACCGGTCAATGGGTTGTCAAAGATAAGAAGCCAAACGAGTACATCACCTTTGCCCGGAATGAAAATTACTGGGGTGAAAAGCCTAAACTGAAAGAAGTAACGGTCAAGATTATTCCAGATCCGCAAACCCGTGCTCTTGAGTTTGAGTCTGGCAATGTTGACTTGATCTATGGAAATGGCGTTATCGGTCTGGATAACTTTGCTAAGTATGCCAAGGATGATAAGTACACGACAGATGTATCTCAGCCAATGTCCAGCCGCCTCATGCTCTTGAATGCCAAGCAAGAAATCTTCAAAGACAAGACTGTCCGTCAGGCGATGAACCATGCGGTTGATAAGAAGTCTATCGCGAAAGACATTTTCCGCGGAACAGAAACACCAGCTGATACCATCTTCTCTAAATCTACACCGCACTCTGACGCCAACCTGACTCCCTATGAATATGATATCGAGCTGGCTGAAAAGATGCTGGATCAAGCAGGCTGGAAGAAAGGCTCTGACGGTATCCGCGAAAAAGACGGCAAGAAATTAAGCCTAAATGTTCCTTATATCTCGTCTAAGGCGACAGACAAGGACTTGGTTGAGTACTTCCAAGGCGAATGGAAGAAAATCGGAATCGATGTTCAGCTCAAAGCTATGGAAGAAGATGACTACTGGGAAAATATTAAGACTGGCGACTTTGATTTGATGCTGACCTTCTCTTGGGGAGCACCTTGGGATCCGCATGCTTGGATGACTGCCCTGACTTCACCAGCTGACCATGGTCACCCAGAAAATGTTTCCCTAGAAGCTCTGCCATCTAAGTCAGAAATGAATAGCATTATCAAGGCGACTCTGGTCGAACCAGATGAGGCAAAAGTCGATGAAGGCTATAAGAAAGTTCTCACTATGCTCCATGATGAAGCTATCTATATCCCAATTACTTATCAATCCGTTGTTTCCGTCTACCGCAAGGGAGAACTTGATGGCATGCGTTTTGCTCCAGAAGAAAATGCTTTCCCTCTGCGCTATATTGAGAAAAAATAAAAACTGGCTTCATAACTACAGATTTTAATATAAAGGGAGTAGTGCTGCTGAGTTGAAAAGCTTAGCAGCCGCCCCTTTTCTTTTAAGGACTATGAAAAAAGATTTATTTAAAACAATAGTTTCTTTCTTAGCTGCTCTCTTGATGATATCAGTATTGACCTTTCTCTTGACCAAGCTATCCTCAGCTGATCAAGCAGAAAATTATTTACGGGTATCTAAGATTCAAGTGACTCCTCAATCCTTGGAAAAAGCCAGAGAATATCTGGGACTCAATCAACCTTGGCCCCAGCAGTATCTAAGTTGGCTGATTAAGGCCCTTCGTGGAGATTTTGGGACGTCTTATCTATTAAAGGTTTCTGTCCTGCCCTTGGTGCTGGAGCGTTTCCAGTCAACCCTTTCTCTGGGCTTGACTTCCTTTGCCCTCATTTTGCTGACGTCTATTCCTTTGGGAATTTTTAGTGCAGTCTACAAGGGTTCTCTCTTTGATAAGGTCGTTCGCTTCCTATCCTTTTCCAGCGTTTCCATGCCCAGCTTTTGGCTAGGTTACATGCTGATTGTGGTTTTTGCTGTTCAGCTCAGATGGCTGCCAGTTTCGGGTAAGCAGGATCTTAGCAGCTTGATTCTTCCTAGTCTGACCCTTAGTATGTCTTTGATTGGCCAATATACTGCTTTGATCCGCAAGGCTGTGCTGGAGCAGATGAACAGTGTCCATGTCGAAAACGCCCTCCTGCGTGGGGTCAGCAAGTTCTTCCTAGTCAAGAATCATCTCTTGAGAAATTCCCTGCCAGCCATTGCGACAGGTTTGAGTCTGACCTTGGTCTATCTCCTGACAGGCTCCTTGATTGTTGAGGAAGTCTTCTCCTGGAATGGTGTCGGCTCCCTCTTTGTAGATGCTCTGCAGGCTGTGGATCTGCCGATTATTCAGTGCTGTATGCTTTTATTTGGCCTATTATTCTTGGGAAATAATATTCTAACCCAGCAGCTGCCGCTCTGGATCGACCCTAGAGTCAGAAAAAGGAGGAGCAATGTCTAAACGATTTATGTTTTCAAGTGTCATTTTGCTGGCTCTCTTCATTTGCGCTCTCTTTGCACCCTATCTATCTTCTTTTGATCCCCAGCATGTAGAGATTTCAAATAAACTGATGCCACCTGATGCTGCTCATCTGTTGGGAACGGATCAGCTGGGCAGAGACGTCTTGTCTCGTCTGCTTCACGGAGCCCGCTACTCCCTTTTCTTATCCCTGACCATCAGTCTGCTGGAAGTGGTTATCGGTGTGACAGTCGGTTTGCTGATTGGATGGTACCAAGGCAAGGCTGAAGCGACCTTCTTATGGTTTGCAAATGTTATTTCCGCCTTTCCTAGCTTCCTGCTCTCTTTAGCTACCGTTGGGATATTGGGACAGGGAATGACCAATATGATTTTAGCCATTGTCATCATAGAGTGGGTTTACTATGCTCGGGTGACGGCCAATCTGGTCAAGAGTGCCAAGGAGGAAGCCTATGTCATTTCTGCCCAGACCATGGGACTCTCCCAGATTCATATTCTCAAAACTCATATCCTGCCCTTTATCTACAAGCCTATTTTGATTATTGTGCTCATGAATATTGGGAATATCATTCTCATGATTTCTGGCTTTTCCTTTCTGGGAATCGGTGTCCAACCCAACATTACCGAGTGGGGTATGATGCTGCATGATGCTAGAAGCCATTTTCAAACGGCAACTTGGATGATGCTGGCGCCCGGACTGGCTATCTTTCTGACGGTGGTCGCCTTTAATCTATTTGCCGAATGCTTTGAAGAGAAAGGCTGGAAACAGATATGGAAAAAATAACAGTAAAGAAACTGACAGCCCAAATCGAGCAAAAGACCATTCTGCAGGACATCAGCTTTGAAGTGGAGGCAGGGCAGTCTCTGGTCATTATCGGGGAAAGTGGGTCTGGCAAAACCCTATTGACCAAGATATTGATTGGCCAGCTGCTTCCATCCTTGAGTATGCAAGGAGAAGTCCACTATGGTTCCATGGCTTTGGAGCGAAATTCTCTCAAAGCTTGGCAGCAGCTACGAGGCAGTCAAGTAGCCTATATGTCTCAAAATCCGATGGCTATGTTCAATCCCTTTCAGACCATTCAAAGCCATTTTTGGGAAACTCTGCGCAGCCATAGCAAGATTTCAAAAAGCGCTTGTCTGGCTAAGGCCGTAACCTCTATGAAAGAGGTCAGACTGGGAGAGCCGGAAGAGCTTTTGAAGAAATATCCTTTTGAGCTCAGCGGCGGTATGCTGCAGCGGGTCATGCTGGCTATCTTGCTTTGCTTAGAGCCAGAGATCATCATTTTGGATGAGCCTACTTCGGCGCTTGACATCCACAATCGCGAGCAGATTATCCTCATCTTAAAGGAGCAGCTGGCTAAAGGAAAGACTCTCATCACAGTGACCCATGATTATCATTTGGCGCAGGAGCTGGGAGGTAAGATGCTTGTCATGTATCAGGGGGCTATCATGGAGGAAGGACCGGTATCCAAGCTCCTCGAAAGTCCTTCGCAGACCTATAGCCAAGACCTTATCTTAGGAAATCCATACGAACGGTTGGTGAGACAAGATGCTGGAATGTAGACATGTTTTTAAAAGATTCGATGGCAAAATAGTTGTCAAAGACTGCGATTTCACCGTCCAGAAGGGTGAAATTATCGGTCTGATGGGCGAGAGCGGCAGTGGCAAGAGCACACTGGCTAAATTGCTGATTGGTCTAGAAAAACCTAGCCAGGGTGAGATCCTGCTGGATGGCCAGCCCTACTCAGTCAAAAAGTCTGGCGTGAGAATCTTGCTGGTCTTTCAGGACTCTCTTCATTCGGTCAATCCGAACTTTACAGTCGAGCAGGTCTTGACAGAGGCGCTGCCAAAGGATGTCGCCAGAGAAGAGATAGAAGCCATTCTAGAAGATGTCGGCCTGGACAAAAGCTTTCTGAGTCAGCCGGCGCGCCAGCTCAGTGGTGGCCAGCTTCAACGGATTTGCATCGCTCGCGGTCTGCTCTTAAAGCCAGATATTCTCATCTTTGATGAGGCTTTAAGTGGACTGGATCCCATTGTTCAGGGAAGGTTGTTGCGCCTCCTACATGATTTGTGGGAGAAATACCAGCTGACCTATCTTTTCATCTCGCACGACTTCAAACTGAGCTACGCTCTCTGCCATCGGATTTTGGTCATGGCAGACGGGGAAATCATTGATGAGATAAAGGACTTTGAGCTTCCTATCCAAGCTCATCACCCCGTGACAGAGAAGTTGATAGGCGACAAGGGCCATTTCAGTTGATGCATGACCCAGCCAGCTAATCTATTTTAAAATTAAAATTAAAGGAACATATATGAAACGTACTTTTGAAACAAGAAAACTTTACTTCGGCTTTCCAGTCTTCTTTTTAGGCTATAAGGACGATGTGCACGGCTATAATATCTCGACTTCAAGCTCAGTTTATTCCTTGGGCAGTATGATGGTTATTGCTATGCGTACCAAGGGAAATGCCATTACAGAGATTACTAAGCACCAGCAATTCACAGTCAATGTCCCTGAGAAGGATTTGACCAAAGAGTCTGAAATTGCTGGCTTCAACAGCCGCAAGGACAAGTTTGCCCTGACCGGTCTCAGCTACACAATCGGCGAGACGGTGGATGCTCCGCTGGTAGACCAATGCCCTGTATCCATTGAGTGTCAGGTGCTGGATATGGTCGAATGCGGTGCCTTGACCAATGTCATTGCTCGTGTCACCCGGCGAGTGGTTGATGAAGACTTGATTGATGAGAATGATGCTTTCCGCAGTGACCGCTTTTCTCCTATCAGCTACATGGGAGACGGCGATGGCCGGCTTTACCGCTATTTCAGCGACGAGTCGGTCAAGATGGGCTCCATTATCAAAGAAATCCGCAAACAAGAAGAAAAATAAAGAAACCGCTGAGATATTGAGAT
>NZ_JAKZJI010000011.1:0-77869 GCF_031142805.1 Streptococcus sp. IsoGale022
GCTGATTCTGGTCAGCTTGGTCAATCTAGCAGGTCTCGTCATAGTTGCCGTTTCGGGGAAGTACATGCCCGATTATCGTTGGCAAGTTATTCTCTTTGCCCTGCTTGCACTGATTTTCTTGGTTAATGCTGGGTTGCCAATCTTTCTGCGTTCAAAATTCCAAGTCAGCAAGGGTCGAAAAATCTTGACCTACTTGACCAGCAGCGCTTCACTTATCGTCGTTCTCAATATCCTTTATTGGAGCCTTTACCAGTGGTGGGCACTTTAATAGAAAGGTAAGTATCATGAAAACATCATTTTTTAAACATTGCTTAACTGTGCTGACTTGCGGCTTGCTCGCTCTGGGAGCTGGTCACGCTTACGCTGACCAGCAGAAGTTGCCGTCAGGCACGCCTTACGACCAAATTGGTCAGAAAATTGAGGATTACTACAAGGAACACGAAAAAACCAGTGCGGGACTGGCGACATCTGTTTTTGACAAGGACGGACAAACCATTTACCAAAATAATTTTGGCTATGTAGACAAGGAAAAAAAGTTGGCGGTGGATGACAACTCAGTTTTCGAGTGGGGCTCTGCCACCAAGTTGACCGTCTGGGTCAGCGTCATGCAGCTTTGGGAAGAAGGCAAGATTGACCTTAAAACAGATATAAAAGAGTATCTGCCCAAGGATTTTCTCAAAGGCAAGCTCACATACGACAAGCCAATCACCATGCTGGATCTGATGAACCACCAAGCAAGCTTTGGAGACACGGGGCTTGCCAAGGGAACTAGTAAGAACTTGGGAGATACGCTCAAAAAAGTACATATCTATCAAGCCTATGAGCCGGGAACAGTGACAGCCTACTCTAACTTTGGGACGGCTCTGGCAGGATATATCGTCGAGCGGATTAGCAGACAATCTTATGCTGACTATGTCCACGAGCATATCTTTGAACCTTTAGATATGAGGCACACCGCTCTCTTACCCGATTTATCAGATAATCCCTATGTAGTAGAAAAACGTAAGGAAGTCAAAGGTTACACTAGAGACGGTCGGTTGATTGGCGAAGCTCCATATCTAATAGAAATGTACCCTGCTGGGCGAGCAACAGGAACCTTGGAAGATTTCAAGGCATTCGCTCAGGCACTCCTGCAAAAGAAGACACTTTTTAAGCGTTCAGAGACTTGGGACACCCTTTATACAGCAACCTCTAACTATCCTGATAGCGATCTTCCTACCAATGCTCATGGTTTTTGGAGTGACCTTTATCAAGACCAAGTTATCCTCGGGCACGGTGGTAATACAGCTGGTTTTTCATCAAGTTTGACCTTAGACTTAAAATCAGGTATCGCTGCTGTCATTTTAACGAACCAACTGGGCGAGAAAAATTATGTTGAGAAAATTCCCGAGCTGGTCTATGGGCAAAAGAAAGATGTTCCCAACAAAAAGAAAGAAGAACTCAAACCCGGCTTTTATCGTGACGCTAGTCAATTCTTTGGGCCTTTATCCATTGCGCGACTAAATATGGCGACCTTCTATATTGATAAAAATAGTGAAAATCGATTTTACTGGAGCTTGGAGAAAGTCGGTAAGCGAGAATTTATCAAGCGCCCAGTTTCTGATTACTTTAAACTATCTAACTGGGAAGTTGCCAAAGAATTCGGCAGTGTCATCCTATGGGGGTTAGCAATCTTCTATGCTCTTCTTAGTTTGGTATCTGCTTTACTGGTCAAGCTCTACCGGCTCCTTGCCAAGCGGACAAACCGCAAACCTGTGACACTTGCTTGGTCGCTCTGGCATTATCTGACTTGCGGACTTGTTTTGTCCACTGTACTCATAACCATTCTCATCGTGCAATATAATATGAACATCAGCGGCTCGCCAAATAACAGTGCTTGGCTCTATGTCATCTTTGCAATAACGGGTCTGCTGCTTCTTGCTAGTTCTGTTTTGCCAATTCTTCTGCGTTCAAAATTCCAAGTCAGCAAAGGCAGAAAAATCTTGACCTACTTGACCAGCAGCGCTTCACTTATCGTCGTTCTCAATATCCTTTATTGGGGCCTGTACCAATGGTGGGCACTTTAATAGAAAGGTAAGTATCATGAAAACATCATTTTTGAAGAGCACTGTGGCGCTGCTGACTTGCGGCTTGCTCACTTTTGGAGTAGCGCAAGTTCGAGCCGATGAGCAAAAATTGCCGTCGGGGACATCTTACGACCAAATCGGACAGAAGATTGAGGATTATTATCAGAAAAACGAGAAAACCAGCGCAGGACTGGCAACATCTATTTTTGACAAGGACGGTCAAACCATTTACCAAAATAATTTTGGCTATGTAGACAAGGAAAAAAAGTGGGCGGTGGATGACAACTCAGTTTTCGAGTGGGGCTCTGTAACGAAATTAACCGTCTGGGTCAGCGTCATGCAGCTCTGGGAAGAGGGGAAAATTGACCTAAAAACCGACATCAAAGAGTATCTGCCCAAGGATTTTCTCAAAAGCAAGCTCAAATTTGACAAACCCATTACCATGCTTGACCTCATGAACCACCAAGCAGGCTTCGCAGATGTTGACTTGGCCAAAAATGAAGACAAGGACCTAGCCCATACGCTACAAAAGGCGCCGATTATTCAAGCCTATGAGCCGGGGACAATAACTGCTTATTCCAATTTTGGAACGGTGCTTGCTGGCTACATCGTCGAGCGGATTAGCGGACAATCTTACGCTGACTATGTGCACGAGCATATTTTTCAGCCCTTAGGTATGAAGCACACCGCTATTTTGCCCGATTTTTCGGATAATGACTATGTGGTCGAAAAACGCAAGGAAATCAAGGGCTACACCTCAGACGGTCAGCTGATTGGCGAGGCAAACAAGCCTAATCCTTACTATCCGAGCGGGCGAGCAACAGGAACTTTGAAAGACTTTAAGACCTTTGCCCAAGCACTCCTGCAAAAGAAGACACTTTTTAGGCGCGCGGAAACTTGGGACACCCTTTATACGGCGACTTCGACTTTTCCTGATAGCAAACTCCCAATCAATGCTCACGGATTTTGGAGTGACCTTTATCAAGACCGCGTTATCCTCGGTCACGGTGGTAATACGGCTGGCTTTTCATCCATATTAACTTTGGATTTCAAATCAGGTATCGCTACCGTCATTTTAACCAATCAACAATACGAAAGTAACTATCTTAAAAAAATTCCTGAGCTGATTTATGGAAACAAGGCAACTACTTCAGAGAAGATAAAAGCAGAGTTTAAACCGGGCGTTTATCGCTCAAGTCGCGTTTTCACCAATGCCTTATCAATCACGCGCATTGCTCCGCCAATAACTAACTATCTTGAGAAAAATAGTAAATTTGTCACTCAAAAATACTGGGAATTGGAGAAAAACGGCAAGCAAGAACGGCTGAAATTGCCTATCGCAGACTACCTTAAACTTTCCACATGGGATGTAGTCAAGGATTACGGCAGTCTCGTCTTGTGGTGCCTCGCTGCTTTCTATGCCCTCCTCATCCCTGTATCTGCTTTACTGGTCAAACTCTATCGGCTTCTTTTCAAGCGGAAAAATCACAAACTTACACCGCTTGCTTGGTCGCTCTGGCAATACCTGACTTGCGGGTTCATTCTATCTACCATGCTCCTGCTTTACTTCTTTATCCAAAGCGTCCTGAGTCTACATTCCTCACCAAACAGCCGTGTTTGGCTTTCTATGGGCTTTGCAGCTGTGGGAGTTAGCCTCCTGGTTAGCCTTATTGCCTCATTCTTCCTGCGCTCAAAATTCCAAGTGAGCAAGGGTCGAAAAATCTTGACCTACTTGACCAGCAGTGCTTCACTTATCGTCGTTCTCAATCTCCTCTACTGGAGCCTATATCAGTGGTGGACGCTCTACTAAAAGAAAGGAAAGTTATGACCCATTCTCAAAAAATCGAAACAATGATTCAAAACGGCTCCGACCAACTCTACACCGTTTGCTATCCCAATCCTGACAAGGAAACGATTATCCTGCTGCACGGTGGACCGGGAACGCCTGATGACTTCAAGCTCTTTATCCCTAAGCTCGAAAAAGATTATCAACTGATTGTCTTTCACCAGCGGGGAACGAGGAAATCGCCCTGTCCGAGTGGCGACTACAGCATGGAGGCCTACATTGCAGACATCAACACAATCGCCGACCACTTCAATGTAGATAAATTTCACCTTTTGGGGCATTCCTGGGGTGGATTGTACGCGCAAATCTACGCCAGCAAAATCCCTGAGCGGCTCCTTAGTCTCTTTCTTTCCTCGCCGGGAACAGGCACGGGCAAGCAGTGGAAACAAATGGAAAAGGAAATGATGAATTACAATAAAAATCACTGCACGACTATCGAATGGCTGAAAATGGGAATCTATTCTCTGCTGGGAGGTCTTGGCAGTTCCAAGGCTTCGCAGGCTCTCTATCGTCAGGTTGCTCGCAATTACAATGCCGACTATCCAGCCTTTCGCGATGTGACGTTTAACTTGAGCAATGTTTCAGTCCGGGCAGGCAATCAGACAAGAAAGGAAATTATGGCCTATCCTCTCTTGCCCCGCCTAGAACATCCTGCTTTTCCTATTACCGTGACTTTCGGTGACAATGATATTTTTGGTGCCAGCATGCACTTTGTCATCAGCCGCTATCCCAGCGCTCAGGTGTTCACGATTAAAAACAGCGGCCACTTTCCATTTTTCCACAATCCAGAAGACTACTTTGCTATCTTGCACCAGCATTTTGGAGCATAAAAAAGAACCTATAAAAGCAAGACCGCTTTTATAGGTTTTTCTTTTCTTTTTTCTTGACGGGCATTCTCGCTAAATCCCGCAAGGCAAAATAAGCAAGAAAGGTCACGCCAATGCTGACGAAGATTTCGCTAGGCAGCTGGAAAATTCGGAAAGCTGCTAGAGTTAAGAGGATGAGCAAGACAACCAAGATAAGCACCAGCGTCACTACATTGAGTGTTCCGCGAATGCTAGGCGGAGCAGCAAAAATGTAAAATAAGAGAATGAGAATTCCCACAATCAAATAAAACATAAGCCTATTGTTTTTGTAAAGAAAAAGAGCAAAAACTCAAAACGTCTATCCGACTTTCTAAGTTCTTGCTCATTTATTATTCTTCATCAAAATTCTTTTTTGATTTCTTAGGCGGCTTGAGACGATTAATATCCCGCAAAGCCAAGACGGTCACTACGGATAGGCCAAATCCTACAAAATATTCAGCTGGCAATTGGAAAATCTGAAAAATGCCTAAGCCAAATAAGATAATCAAGGCCACAATCAGTAAAACCATGGTCACAGCATTAACAGTGCCTTTAATACTGGATGGAACAGCAAAAATGTAGAAAAAGAGGATTAAAATCCCAATGATAAGATAAACCATATTGCTGCTCCTTTCCTTTTTAATTATTCAGCTGCAGCTGATTTTTTCTTTTTATTGGCTTTTTCGCGTTCTTGTTTGTTCAAAATTTGCTTGCGCAGACGAATAGATTCTGGCGTTACTTCCATGTATTCGTCGTCATTCAAGAATTCCAGAGATTCTTCCAAGGTCAAAATGCGCGGTGTCTTGATGACTGCTGTCTGGTCCTTGGTTGCAGAACGAACGTTGGTCATTTGCTTAGCTTTGGTGATATTAACAGTCAAGTCATTTTCACGAGAGTTTTCACCGATGATCATTCCTTCGTAAACCTCAGTACCTGGGTTGACAAAGATGGTTCCGCGCTCTTCGATAGACATAATAGAGTAGGTTGTAGCCTTACCAGCATCGATGGATACCAGAGCACCGCGGTGGCGGCCACCGATTTCACCTGGAATAAGTGGTAGGTATTGATCAAAGGTATGGTTCATAATCCCGTAACCACGAGTCATAGATAAGAACTCAGTTGAGTAACCAATCAAACCACGGGCAGGAACCAAGAAGACCAAACGAGTCTGACCATTTCCAGTTGCTACCATATCCAGCATTTCACCCTTGCGCTCAGAAAGGCTTTGGATGACCGAACCTTGATATTCTTCAGGTGTATCGATTTGGACGCGCTCAAATGGCTCACATTTGACACCGTCGATTTCTTTCACGATAACTTCTGGACGAGATACTTGCAGCTCATAACCTTCACGACGCATTGTTTCAATCAGGATTGACAAGTGCAATTCACCACGACCTGAAACGATCCACTTGTCTGGTGAATCAGTTGACTCAACACGTAGAGATACATCTGTTTGCAGTTCAGCCTGCAGACGTTCTTCAACCTTACGAGAAGTTACCCATTTCCCTTCGCGGCCAGCAAAAGGTGAGTTGTTAACCAAGAAGGTCATCTGCAGAGTCGGCTCATCGATATGCAAAATTGGCAGGGCTTCAACGGCATCTGTCGGTGTAATCGTCTCTCCGACAAAGATATCTTCCATACCTGAAACGGCAATCAGGTCACCTGCTTTTGCTTCGTTGATTTCACGACGCTCCAAACCAAAGAAACCAAATAGTTTTGTAACACGGAAGTTTTTCGTTGTTCCGTCTAGTTTAGAAAGGGTTACTTGATCACCAACCTTAACAGTACCACGGAAGACACGGCCGATACCGATCCGGCCAACGAAGTCATTGTAGTCCAAGAGTGACACTTGGAATTGGAAAGGTTCGTCAGAATTATCCACTGGTGCTGGGATATGGTCAATGATGGTATCAAAAATCGGTGCCATGGTGTGCTCTTGATCAGCTGGATCATCAGACATAGATGAGGTTCCATTGATAGCGGAAGCATAAACCACTGGGAAGTCCAGCTGGTCATCATCCGCTCCAAGCTCAATAAAGAGTTCCAATACTTCATCCACTACTTCTGCTGGACGAGCAGACGGCTTGTCGATTTTATTCACCACTACGATAGGAACAAGGTCTTGCTCCAAGGCTTTTTTCAATACAAAGCGAGTCTGAGGCATAGTTCCTTCGTAGGCGTCCACAACCAGAACAACCCCGTCCACCATCTTCATAATCCGCTCTACTTCACCACCGAAGTCCGCGTGCCCTGGTGTATCCATGATATTGATACGAGTACCTTCGTAAGCCACGGCTGTATTTTTAGCCAAGATGGTAATACCGCGCTCCTTTTCAATATCGTTTGAGTCCATTGCCCGCTCTTGCAGCTCTTTACGCTCATCTAGTGTATGAGATTGTTTCAGCAACTCATCAACCAAGGTTGTTTTCCCGTGGTCAACGTGAGCAATAATGGCGATATTGCGAATATCTTCTCTTAATTTTGTCATGATTTCCTCTAAATTTTTAAATTTTATTTCTAACTGAACAATTATACCACAGACGCAGGCAAAAAACACGGCTTTGATAAGTGTAAATGTTTTCATTAAAAAATATGGGAGCTGCATGAGGATTTGCATTTCCCATCCTGAAAATTTATGATATGATTTAGAAAAAAACAAGGAAAACAGATGCGCCTCGACCAACTGCTGGCTGCCAATCATATCAGCCGAAAAAAGATGAAACAAAGCCTTTTACAAAAACAGATTTTAGTGGATGGTAAGCCCGCCTGCAAACTCAGCCAAAATGTTGATACCGGCCTGCAGCAGATTACTTTTCAAAGCAAACATGTCAGCGGTCCTGCCCACCGTTACTACATGCTGAATAAACCCACAGGTGCAGTCACTGCCAATCGCGACGCTGAAAAATTGACTGTCCTGGATTTGCTGGACAAGGAGGTAGAGAAAGAAAATCTTTACTCTATCGGACGCTTAGACAGAGATACTGAAGGGCTTCTCTTGATTACCGACAACGGTCCCATGGGATTTCAGCTTCTGCACCCTCAATACCATGTCGAAAAAACTTACTATGTAGAAGTCAATGGGCCTTTAACTCCTAAGGACAAATCTTCCTTTCAGGAAGGCATTCGCTTTTTAGACGGCACCACCTGCCAACCTGCCCAACTCTCTATCCTCTCTAGCAGCTCTAATCTGAGCTGTGCTACCGTCAAGATTTCCGAGGGGAAATTCCACCAGATTAAAAAGATGTTTCTGGCAGTTGGTGTTAAGGTCATTTATCTCAAGCGGATTCAGTTTGGGGATTTTTCATTAGACCCAGACCTAGCAACAGGTGATTATCGTCCTTTAAACCAAGAAGAATTAGGGATTATTAAAAAATATTTAGAGAAAAGTTGGTAAAACAAAAAAAGCTTTAAAAAATAAAGCTTTTTTGTTATTTCACCAATCCGTTCATGAATCGTTTTATCAGCTAGCCTTCACCTTGCCATTCCAAGAATCCAACCCATAAGAAAGAATATAGATTTCTTTAAATCCTTGTTTTTTCAGATACAGAGCCGCATTGGTTACGCGCTGACCGCGACTATTTTCATAGAGGAGAACAGCCTTATCCTTGCGAAGTGCACCGACACTATCCTTCAGCTGCTGAGATGGAATATTGCGAGCACCTAAGATATGCTTCCGGTGAAAATCAGATGGATCCCGCAGATCAACCAACTGACCTTGGCGAATCAAGTCTTCAAATTCCCCGTTATCCACGATTTTTGCTGCCTGACGCAGGCGCAGATAATTAAAGCCCATCCAGCCAAGTATTCCCAAAAGTACCGCCCACAAAATCCAAATTGTCATCTCAAGTCTCCTTTTTCTTTTCTAAATATTCTAACTCTAATCGATGTTCTCGGCGCAAGACAGCCTCCGCCTCAAAATAAGCTAGCTTATCCATTAGACCAGCATCGTAAATTCTCTTCAGCTCGATTTTCATCATTTCAATATCGTAAAGGCGTTTGCCCATATAGATAATGATTCCGAAACTTTTAAGAAATTGCTGAACATCATACAGGGTTTTCATGAGCTATATTTTATCAGATTTTCCAGCGCTTTTCAAGATGAAAAAGCAGAAAGGAAAGCCTGTTTCCTTTCTGCTTGGCATGGATCATTTTTTATAAACCTGGTGCTTGACCAATTTCAGCTGTCAGCATCCAGATAGTCTTTTCAAGGTCTGCCTTGGCACCGACAAAGATATCATTGGTTACATCGTCCCCTTCTTCGTCTGTTACATCCAAAGCTTCTTGGTAAAGACCTGTCAGATAACGGAAAATCTCAATCACACGCGCCAGACTTTCTTCTACATTCTTGCTGAATTCACCAGCTTTTTCTTCAATCTTACTGTGTTGGATAAACTCAGTCAAGGTAGAATAAGGCTTGCCTCCCAGTGTAATCAAGCGCTCGCTGACTTCATCCAAAGTTGTATCCAAAGTTTCCATGTATTCGTCCATTTTTGGATGCCACACCATGAAGCCTGCACCACGCATATACCAGTGAACTTGGTGAAGAGCGATATGAGCTGTATAAAGGTCTGCCACTACTTGATTAAGAATAGCCTTAGTCTTTGGCAAAGCCTTTTGATTGCTGAAAGTTGCTACGTCAGTTGCTGCACCATTTTTTACTTGTGTCATTGTATTTACCTCGTTTTTATTTATAATGATTCTAATCTTTTTAGATTATGGTTTAATTATAATGCTTCTAAATAAGAAGGTCAAGACAAAAGATTCAAAAAAAGACTTTATTAGAAAAGTTGCAAAATTTCAGAATTTTTCTGTTTAACATTACGAATAAATAAGTATGATTCATCTATACTTTTTTCTCCTTGGCACTGTCTTTGCCTCCTTTCTAGGCTTAGTCATTGACCGTTTCCCAGAGCAGTCTATCGTTGCTCCTGCTAGCCATTGCAATGCCTGCGGGAAAAGATTGGCACCGCGTGATTTGATTCCTATTTTTTCTCAAATCTTAAATCTTCTTCGTTGCCGCTTCTGTGGAGACAAGATTCCCTTACGCTATTTATTTTTTGAATGTATCTTGGGCGGTCTTTTTCTGGCAACTTCACTCGGCACGATTTCCATCAGTCAACTCCTACTACTCACCATGGGCTTGACCCTAGCCATCTACGATAAAAGAGAGCAGCAATATCCCCTGATGGTCTGGCTGATCTTTCAGCTTTCGCTGATGATGACAGCAGGCATCAATCTTCTCATGCTCTTCTTTTTAGTCCTAGGACTTCTAGCCTTCTTTTATAATCTTCGCATTGGAGCTGGCGACTTTCTATTTCTCGCTTCCTGCTCAGCTATTTTCAGCCTGACGGAGATTCTCATTCTTATCCAAATCGCTAGCTTCTCTGGCCTCGCCTGTTTTTGCTTTAAAAAGAAAAAAGACAGGCTAGCATTTGTACCCTGTCTTCTGTTTGGTGTCGTGATGATTATTTTCTATAAATCCTTACTCTTTTACTGAACTGGAACCCAAAGCTCAACTTCTGCATCCATAGGATTCCCATTTAAAAGTATTTCTAAGATAATTCCATCTTGGTAAAGGGATCTGCTTTCTTCCTCAAAAAAGTTATCCTCCAATTGGTCAAACAGGAGTCTTGATTTATCACCACTGGCTGAACTTACTAAATAATCTTTCTCTGGGACGAGAATGCTTTCGTAGCCTGCCACAGCATTCTTTGCCGCAACTCCTGCATAGTATTGAATACCATCTTTATGAGGAACAATCAAAGCATAGCCTTTTTTGTCTAGAGAATGGGTCATCAATTTCCCGAGCATTCCTTCTTTAAATAACTGAGCATAGAACGCCGTCTTCTCTTTAGAATAGTGCTGTTCATGAACCGTAGTTCCTTCTATCAAAATACTCCTGCCAATCAGGGTAAACGATGGTTTGGTTTGATGTTTCATTATATGAACTCCTTTCTTTATGGTATAATCATAACAAAAGTAATATGACATCTATCTGTCATATTCAAGGAGAAAATCATGAAAATCGACCGTCAAATGGGAATCATTTCTCATTTAGTAAATCAACGAAAAACAACAGCTAAAGAACTATCAGAACTTTTTAAAGTCAGCACCCGAACTATTATGAGAGATATTGATGATTTATCTCTTGCAGGCATTCCTCTCTATGTAATGAAAGGAAAAAACGGCGGGATTTTTCTTATGGAAGACTTCCAAACTGATAAACCTCCCCTGACCCAATCCGAACGACTTTCAATAGAATCCGGTTTAAAAAGTCGCTATCAAGTTTTGGAAGACACCTATACTTTCAACGCTATATTGAAATTAAATGCTACCAATACATACCCTGATTTCGAAATTGATTTGTCTCTATCTCAAGGGAACTTGGAAATACGCACTTTGATTTTTAAGTTATTGGAAGCTATTAGAGGTAGAGTAAAAATAAAATTTTCCTATATTAATTCACAAGGACTGGTAAGTCAAAAAATTTGTGAGCCTTACCGTATCGTCTATAAGGATCGGAGTTGGTATATGGATGCCTACGATACTGATAAAGCGCGTTTTTCTGTTTTTAAAGTTGCTAGAATTAGTGAACTTACTCTCTCTGATACTTTTTCAAAAAGACATTTTACACCACTTCCCTATGATGGTGGTACATGGATGAATGAAAACAAGGTACCTGTCATCTTGCATGTCCAGAAAATTGTCCTTGACCGGTTTGTGGAACTCTTAGGCTATAATGCCATAAAACCCATTAATAGCGATATTTACGAGATTACTTATCCTTTAAACGACAATGATTGGGGATACAATACCTTGCTTGCTTTTGGAAAATATATCACTGTTATATCTCCTAAGCATTTCTTGAAACATTTCACCAGCTATATAGATACCATTCATAAGCAATATCCAAACTAATATTCAATCAACATCAAAAATCAAACATTTCTTAAAAATGAATTAGACGAAAGTTACTTTTTTATGGTGATAAAATTCAAGAATATGGGTCAGGCTCTAATTCTTATCCAAATCGCTAGCTTCTCTGGCCTTGTCTGTTTCTGCTTTAAAAAGAAAAAAGACAGGCTAGCTTTTGTGCCTTGTCTTTTGTTTGGTGTCATGGTTCTTATTTCTTATAAGCTGCTGCTGCTTGGATAAAGTCTGCTATAGCAGCATCCTTTTCATGAAGAGCTTTGACAATCTTAGATCCGACAATGACTCCATCAGAGACTTGATTGAAGCGGTCAACATCCTCTAAAGTCGAAACGCCAAAGCCCGTCAGTACTGGAATCTCTGCAATATCACGAAGCTTGCTCAAATGCTGGTCCAAATCATTGCGGTAGCTTCCGCTCTTACCCGTCACACCGTTGATGGCTACAGCGTAGATAAAACCTTCAGCTTCCTTGATCAGCTCCTGCTGCCGTTCTAAGCCAGTCGTCAGGCTCACTAAAGGAATTAGAGCAATATCTGAATCTTCCAGTAAAGGCAGAATAAAGTTCCTATGCTCGTAGGGCAGATCCGGAATAATCAATCCTTGAACCGGTGTCCTAGCCAAATCCTTGACAAAATCTTTGAGACCGTATTGGAAAATAGGATTGAAGTAGGTCATGATGATGAGAGGCAACTGAGTGTCCAAATTCTGCAAGCTTGCGACTAAAGACTTGGCCGAAGTATAGTTGCCCAGACTTCTCAGACCGGCTTCTTCAATAACCGGCCCATCTGCAACAGGGTCTGAAAAAGGCAGACCGATTTCAATGGCTGACACACCCAAGTTTTCCAAAAATGAGATAGTTTCCGGCAAACCTGCTAAACCTTTCTCGTGATCACCAGCCATGATATAAGGAAGGAAAATTCCCTTGCCTGCTTTTTTGATGGTTTCTAAATGCTGAGTGAGTGTTTTAGTCATGGGCACCTCCTTTTTGAGCCGTTTCACTTTCCAAGCGTTCCTTTACCTGAACGACATCCTTGTCACCACGGCCGGATAGGCAGACGATCATTGATTTATCTGGTCCCAACTCCTTAGCCAGCTTAACTGCATAAGCAATAGCGTGGCTAGACTCTAGAGCAGGGATAATTCCTTCGATACGAGACAGGAGCTGAAAGGCTTCCAAGGCTTCTTGATCCGTCACTGGAACATAAGTGGCGCGCTGAATAGCATTAAAATGAGAATGTTCAGGACCGATGCCCGGATAGTCCAGCCCGGCAGAGATAGAGAAAGCCTCAAGAATCTGCCCTTGCTCATCCTGCAAGACATCCATCAAGGCACCGTGCAAAACACCCGGCCGGCCCTTGGTTAAGGTCGCAGCGTGTTCATCTGTATCCACGCCCCGACCAGCTGCTTCTGTTCCATACATAGCAACTGAGCTATCGTCTACAAAGGGATAAAAGAGCCCAATAGCATTGGAACCACCGCCAACGCAGGCCACTAAAGCATCTGGCAAGGCGCCTGCATTTTGCTCAGCAAACTGGCGCTTGGCCTCACGCCCAATCACGCTCTGATAGTCGCGGACAATCTCTGGGAAAGGATGGGGTCCCAAGGCTGAGCCCATAATATAGTGAGTATCATCGACCTGAGCCACCCAAGCTCGCAAGGCAGCATTGACTGCATCCTTGAGGACTCGAGAGCCATCGGTCACAGACTCTACCTTGGCTCCAAGAAGTTCCATCCGAAAGACATTGAGGGCTTGGCGCTTGACATCTTCTTCACCCATGTAGATAGTACAGTCCATGTTGAAAAGGGCTGCAGCTGTGGCTGTAGCTACTCCGTGCTGACCCGCACCAGTCTCGGCAATGATTTTCTTCTTGCCCATCCGCTTGGCTAATAGGACCTGGCCTAGGGCATTATTGATTTTATGGGCTCCGGTATGGTTGAGGTCTTCCCGCTTCAGATAAATCTTAGCACCACCAGCATAGGCTGTCAGATTTTTTGCAAAATAGAGAGGATTTTCTCGCCCTACATACTGCTTCAGCAACTCGTCCAGCTCAGCCTGAAAGGCTGGGTCTTTTTTACTCTCACGGTAGGCTTTATCCAGCTCCAAAACTGCTGTCATCAGCGTTTCGGGAACAAATCGTCCACCAAACTCACCATAGAATCCTTCTTGATTGGGTTGATTATATGCCATATTTCACTCTTTCTATAAATTCTGTTATCTTTTCTAAGTCCTTCTGGCCGTCAGTCTCGACTCCGCTTGAGACATCAACTGCGTGAGGGGCGAAGTGCTGAATAGCTTCTCGGACATTTCCTGCATTCAAACCACCGGCGATAAAAAAGGGCTGGTTTATTTGGCTCCTATCAAAAACCTGCCAGTCAAAGGTCTGACCACTACCAGCAAGTGGTGCATCAAATAGCAGATAGTCCGACTGTTGGCTGACATCTTTTAACGCTCCACTGACCTGATAAGCTCGAATAACCGGCCGGCCAACCTGAGTCAGGAGTTCTTCATCAAAATCGCCATGAATCTGCACCAAATCCAGATTTGCCACTGAAATAGCTTCCTCTAGCTCAGTCAAGCTGGGCGATACGAAAACACCGACCTTTCGGACAGGAGATGGCACCAAGGCAGCTAGCTTCTGAGCTTGCTCTAAACTAACTCTCCGACGGCTCTCAGCAAAGACAAATCCAATGTAATCCGCACCAGCCTTGCATGCCGTCTCCACAGCACTGGCCGTTGATAAGCCGCAAATCTTAACCTTTGTCAATTTTTAGCTCCTTGATTTTTTCTGCCACATCCTCAGCCTGCATCAGGGCTGTTCCAACTAAAACCGCATGGAAATAAGGAGCTACTAGCTCAGCATCTTCCTTGCTGAAAATAGCGGATTCTGATACGTAAACCCTGCCATCTTTGAAATGGGCAGACAGCTGGAGACTGGTATTGATATCTGTCTCAAAAGTCACTAGATTGCGGTTATTAACACCGATAATCCGAGCTCCTATTCTATGGGCAATTTCCAGCTCCGCCAGATTATGGGTCTCGACTAGAACTTCCAAGCCTAAACCCGTCGCAAAATCATAAAGTTCTTGTAGCCGCTTTTCAGGCAAGGCAGCCACGATCAGAAGAATAACCGTTGCTCCGGCATTGCGGGCGCGAACAATCTGCTTTTCATCAATGATAAAGTCCTTATTGAGGGTTGGAATATTAACCTGCCTTGAAATCTCTCTCAGGTAATCCAGATGTCCTTTGAAGAAAATCTCATCTGTCAGGACCGAAATCATGGCTGCACCGTATCGTTCATAGGTTCGAGCTTGCTCCACAATATCCACAGCTAGATTAATATCTCCCAGACTGGGGCTGGCTTTTTTAACCTCAGCAATCAGTTGTAGCTCTTGAGGATGGCTTTTGAGATACTCATAGAGGGAATAGGTCGAGCGCAGAGGTTGTAGCTCTTCATAGGACATGGCTGCCACTTCCTGCTCTTTTTGCTTTAGAATGGTTGGGAGAAATTCTTTACTCATTTCTGATACTCCTGTAGTTGCTTGAGTTTTTCATAGGCTGCGCCACTGGCAATCACTTGGCGGGCCAAAGCTATTCCTTCTTCTATACTGTCTGATTTTCCATTAGCATAGAAGCCCAATCCCGCATTCAAAACTGTCGTTTCTAGATAGGGGCTGGCTTGATTTTGTAGGACAGATAGCAGAATTTCTGCATTTTCCTTGGCATTACCCCCACGGATCGCTTCAAGAGCTATCTCTCTCATGCCAATATCTGCTGGCAGAAAGCTGTGCAGGCTGATTTGTCCATCTGAGAGCAGAGCATACTGGGTACGGCCATGAAGGCCAGCCTCGTCTAGACCATCTGGCCCCGAGACGACTACTGCACGTTTGCGGCCCATATTTTTCAAGACCTCTGCCGTGCTCTCTAACATATCCGGCCGACTGGTTCCTAAAAGCTGGGTTTCTAGCGACATAGGATGGATGAGCGGACCAGTTAGATTCATGATTGTGGGAATGCCGAGGCTAAGCCGGGCTGGCATGATGTATTTCATAGCCGGATGCATATTTTTCGCAAAGAGAAAGACGATACCTGTCTGCTCAAAAACCTTACCCAAGCTAGCAGCATCCAAGTCTAGATTGATCCCCAGAGCTTCTAACACATCAGCTGAGCCTGACTTAGAAGAAATGGAGCGATTGCCGTGCTTGGCCATCTTAATCCCGCCACCTGCCAGTACAAAAGCTGCTGTAGTCGAAACATTGAAGCTGAAAGACTTGTCCCCACCCGTACCGCAATTGTCCATGGCAGTGCGAATAGTGGTCGGAATCTGCTTAGCGTGGCCTCGCATTACCTGAGCCAAAGCCGTTCGTTCCTCAATCGTTTCCCCCTTCATCTTGAGCCCCAGTAAGAAGGCTACAATTTGAGACTCTGTCACCCGCCCAGTGACAATACGCTCAATCACATCTGTCATCTCAGCGCTGCTTAAATCCTTAAAATCAGCTAGTTTTGCAATAATCTCTTTCATACATCCTCCTTTATTTTACTAAATCGATGAAATTCTTGATAGACGACAAGCCGTCCGGCGTGCCAATACTCTCTGGATGATACTGAAAACCATAAATGGGCAGACTCTTGTGCTGGATAGCCATGATTGAGTTGTCATCAACCGCCCGAGCCGCCACTTCAAAATCCTCTGGCATCTCCTCAATCAAAATCGAA
Source organism: Streptococcus sp. IsoGale022 (assembly GCF_031142805.1). Taxonomy (NCBI): domain Bacteria; kingdom Bacillati; phylum Bacillota; class Bacilli; order Lactobacillales; family Streptococcaceae; genus Streptococcus; species Streptococcus sp. IsoGale022. Next base: position 16,406 of record NZ_JAKZJI010000011.1, read on the forward strand.
TGATAGCGCATGACTGGCTGCCCATCCTCTATCCCCTCATAGATAGGAGATTTTCCCTCAAAGCGCAGAATACTTTGCTTGCCATGCATGACTTTGGGAGCCAATCCTAGCTTTCCGCCAAATACTTCTGCAATGGCTTGATGCCCCAAGCAAATCCCTAAAATCGGCTTTTTACCAGCAAAATCGCGGATAAGCTCTTCCATCCGTCCTGCATCTGCTGGCCAGCCTGGACCCGGAGACAGAACCAAGGCATCAGCTTCTTCTGCCGCTTGATAAAGGCCTGCATCATCATTTCGCAAGACCTTAACTTCTGCGAAATTGCCGATATATTGGGCTAGATTGTAAGTAAAAGAATCATAATTATCAATCAATAAAATCATTGCATCTCTCCTATCTTGGTCATTGATTTGGCTTTGTTGATGGTTTCTTGGTATTCATTAGCAGGGATCGAGTCATAAACAATACCCGCTCCAGCTTGAACGTAAGCTCTGCCATTTTTCAAAATCATAGTGCGTATAGCGATGGCAACATCCATATCTCCGGTCGCAGATAGATAGCCGATAGCTCCCGCATAAACGCCACGCTTTTCCTGTTCCAGCTCATAAATTCGCTTCATAGCTCGAATCTTAGGCGCACCCGAGACGGTACCAGCCGGCAGGGTTGACTTGAGCGCATCCATGGCTGTCAGTTGAGGCAGAAGCTGACCACGAACCACACTGGTCAGATGCATGACATAGCGAAAATACTCTACCTCCATGTACTTAGTGACTTCCACGCTGTCATTCTGGGAAATTTTACCAATATCATTACGCCCCAAATCAACTAACATACGGTGTTCAGCCACTTCCTTCTCGTCAGCCAGCAACTCCTCTGCCAAGGCCTTATCTTCTCTTTCATCCTTCCCACGCGGTCTGGTTCCAGCGATAGGATTGGTCGTAACCTGACCCTGCTTGACAGAGACCAGACTTTCTGGACTGGCTCCGATAATCTGATAATCCCCGAAGTCATAAAAGTAGAGATAGTTGGAAGGGTTGGTCACGCGCAGATTGCGATAGTAATCCAGTGGTTTACCAGAATACTCTGCTGAAAACCGCTGACTGAGCACACATTGGAACATGTCGCCCTGCCGAATCAAGCTCCGCGCTTCTTCCACCATTTTTTCAAAAGCTGTCTGCTCGATATGGCTCTGGAAGTTCAAACTGGACAGTTCCAGCGATGAAAATTCATCTGCCGCAGGCTGCGCCAGCTCAGTCATGATACGCTCCAGACTAGTAGCCAAATCAGCTTCGCTTCTATCACTGTAGAGCGCCTCCTCAACGATATAGACCTTGTCTTTTTTATGGTCAAAAACCATGTAACTCTCATAGACGAAAAAGTGCATATCCGGCGTTCCAATCACATCAGCTGGAATCTGGCCAATCTCCTCATAGAGGGAAATCATATCGTAACCTACAAAGCCGATGGCTCCACCACCAAAAGGCAGGTCTGAATGATGATCTTTTTTCACTGCCAACTCATGCAGATAGTCCAATGGATCCGCCTCGATTGCTTGCCCGTTCTTTGTTAACCGGCCATTTTCATAGCGAACTTCAAAGACTGGGTTATAAGCTAGGATAGAAAAGCGAGCTGTTTCGCTATCTCTCGGAATACTTTCCAAAATCACCTTGTGGTCGCCCTGAATCCGCATGTAAGCTAGAATCGGCGATAAAATATCAGCTGGTAAAATCTTTTGCATATTTTTTCTTTCTATTTAAATCGGACGCGTTTAAGGAGGAGCAATCTGCTAGCCATGACCGCATTTCACAAGAACAGATAGCACCTGTTCACTGTCATAACTTGCTCCAGAACTACAGAAAAACGCCCGCACAGTTCATTCTGTGAGGGCGTGTCATCGCGGTGCCACCTCAGTTATGGAGTTTTCAGGCTCCACATCTCATTTACCTATTTACAGTCATTTAGATCCCTTTTAGTAGAAGGCAGCATACTGGTTTACAGCAAAGTAAGCTAACAAAGTAATAAAAGTTCAACTAAAGGACAAGATTTTGACTCCAGCAGCCCATTTCATAACTTCTCCTGCCTGTTTACAGCAACCACAGACTCTCTGAAAGGAGGGACATTACTACTCTTCTGCTGGGTATATTATTTTCGTTTTTCTAGATAGTCGGCAATGGCTGCCACATCCTTGTCTCCGCGACCAGATACATTGATAATGATGATTTGATCAGATGACAGTTGCGGAGCTCGCTTGATGGCTTCAGCAATGGCATGGGAGCTTTCGATTGCCGGCAAAATTCCTTCCTTTTGTGTCAAGAGGAGCAAGGCATCCACAGCTTCATCATCTGTCGCGGCTACGTATTCTACTCGGCCAGAATCTTTAAAGAAAGCATGTTCGGGACCAACTCCAGGATAGTCCAAACCTGCTGAAATTGAGTAAACCGGTGCCACCTGACCGTCTTCAGCAAAGACAGCGTAGGTCTTCATACCATCCACTACTCCGACGCTTCCCTTGGTCATGGTCGCTGCATGCTGGTCTGTGTCAAGACCCCGTCCAGCCGCTTCAACACCAACCAACTTGACTTCTTCATCCGCCACATACTGGGAGAAGGCACCGATAGCATTGGAGCCACCGCCTACGCAGGCAATAACATAGTCCGGCAAGCGGCCTTCCTTGTCCAAAATCTGACGGCGTGATTCTTCACTGATCACCTTTTGGAACTCATGGACAATGGTCGGATAGGGGTGAGGTCCGACAGCCGAACCCAAAACATAGAAGGCTTCCAAATCGCTCATCCAAGCTCCAAAAGCTGCATCTACAGCATCCTTGAGGGTTTTGGTTCCTGTTTCCACAGCGTGAACAGTCGCCCCCATCATTTCCATGCGGAAGACATTGAGGCGCTGGCGCTCTACATCCTCTGCACCCATGTATACATCGCACTTCATACCAAACTTAGCTGCTGCCGCTGCAGTTGCCACACCATGCTGACCAGCTCCAGTTTCAGCGATGACTCGGGTCTTACCCATGCGCTTAGCTAGAAGAATCTGCCCCAAAACATTATTGAGCTTATGAGAGCCTAGATGATTGAGATCTTCCCGCTTCAGATAAATCTTAGCTCCGCCCAGATGCTGAGTCAGACTTTCTGCAAAGTAGAGCGGAGTTTCCCGACCTGAATAATCCGCCAAATAATGTCGGTATTCATTTAAAAATTCTGGGTCATCCTTATATTTCTCAAAAGTCACTTCCAATTCATCCAGCAAGGCCTGGATAGGCTCCGGTACAAAGGAGCCGCCGAATTGTCCAAAATATCCTTTAGTTTCCGTCATATTAATTACCTCATTTCTTTATTTTCAAGCAAAACAAAAGCCCACACACAGAAAAAAAACTCTGTGTGAGGGCGTAAAATCGCGGTGCCACCTCAATTATGGAGCAAAGTATAGACTGCCTCCATATCTCTGTCTTGTCTAACAACAAGCTGCACTGTAAGGTGTGCTCACCGAATTTTTATTGCTTCAAATTCACCTTTTGCATCAGCCCACTTCATAATCCTCCACTGCCTGTTTCCACCAGCCACAGGCTCCCTGAAAGTAGAAAAAATTATTACTTTTCTGATGATTTATTTTATTATAGGCCTTTCCCTTTTTCTTGTCAAGAAAAAATTTATTTTTTTCTCCTAAATCCGAACCTTTCTCTCGCTAATCTCTTTTAAAAGCGTTGTCTTGACGATTTTTCCAGATTTTCTGACCAAGCTGAAATACCCGCCAAGCCAGATAACCACCCAAAGTATTGGTCCAGAGATCATCAATCTCAAAAACTCGATTAGCGTTGATGAGAAGGTCCAGCAGAATCTGAGTCATTTCGATGGACAGGCTCATCCCAAAGCTCAGCCATACAACCTTCTTGGTCTTCCGCAATTTCGGAAAGAGCCAAAGCAATTGAAAAATTAAGGGTGACAGCAAGAAGATATTGGCTAGATTTTGGATAAAGACCTTGACCAGCTGGATCCAAGAAGTAATCTCGCCAATATTGACAAAGGAATTAAAAGGGATTAACAAAACCACTATTCGGCCAAAGTACTGGATTCCCGGCGTCTCCATTCCCGGCTCTGGAACTTGAGGAATAAAACACAGAATGCAGAGCATCAAGAAATAGAGCCAGCTTCCTACTATCAGCAATCTCCGTCCCTTGGCTGTCAACTCACCGTCTGAAGTCAGATAGTTCTTAAGGCTGAACATTTTCTACCAATGCTTTCTCGCGATCACGCTTCATAGTATTAGAACGCAGCTGGCCGCAGGCTGCATCAATATCTGTACCATGTTCCTGACGAACCACACAGTTGACTCCGTTTTTCTTGAGAGTATCATAGAAAGCCATTACACGCTCTTTGGGACTGCGGCTGTATTGGTCGTGCTCGCTAACGGGGTTGTAAGGAATGAGATTGACATAAGACAGTTTCTTAATGTTCTTGAGCAGCTCAGCCAGTTCCTTGGCCTGCTCTACCCCGTCATTGACTTCATTAAGCATGATGTACTCAAAGGTCACACGACGGTTGGTCGTCTCAATATAGTATTCGATAGCTGCAAAAAGCTTTTCTATAGGGAAGGACCGGTTAATCCGCATAATGCTGGTCCGCAGTTCATTATTCGGGGCATGGAGGGATACAGCTAGATTGACCTGCACACCTTCATTGGCAAAGTCACGAATCTTATGAGCCAGTCCTGAAGTTGAAACCGTGATATGGCGGGCACCGATAGCCAAACCTTTGTCATCATTGACCGTCCGGACAAACTTGAGCACATTATCATAGTTGTCAAAAGGCTCGCCAATTCCCATAACTACGATGTGACTAACCCGCTCATCCTGACCACGCTCGTCAAAATACTTCTGAACCAGCATAATCTGAGCAACAATCTCACCGTTATTGAGGTCGCGTTGCTTTTTAATCAAGCCGGAAGCACAGAAGGTACAGCCAATATTGCAGCCAACTTGGGTAGTCACACAGACAGAAAGTCCGTAGTGCTGGCGCATAAGTACCGTCTCAATCAGCATACCATCCGGCAGCTCAAAGAGGTACTTAACCGTACCATCAGCCGACTCCTGAACAATGCGCTGCTTAAGCGGATTGACGACAAACTGATCATTTAGCTTGGCAATTAAGTCCTTGGATAGATTGGTCATCTCTTCAAAAGACTGGACTCGCTTGCGGTAGAGCCACTCCCAAATCTGGGCAGCACGGAATTTCTTTTCTCCCTGAGCTTCCGCCCATTCAATCATTTCCTGACGCGTTAAGCTATAAATAGATGGTTTCATTTTTCTCCTTTATTCTGGCGAATCACAAAATGGCGATTGCTGTCTTTTTGCTTTTTCTGCCTATCTTGCTGGGAATTGTTGCGAGAGCGCTTATTATCCCTTTTAGAACGACTGTCTCGGTCTCGCTCGCTTCTGCGATTGCGGCCACCGCCTGAGCGACTATTGCGAGAACGTTTCGACCGACCTTCTGACTCTTTCTTGCCATGCGATTTCTTATCAAAGGAAGCACGCTGGGGATTTGGATTTTCCAAGACAAAATAAGCACAGCCGTAGCTGCAGTACTCCAGCAAATAGTCTTCTAAGCGGCTGATCTTCTCATCGCTGTCATTGGCCCTCTCGTCTTTGTAAAAACCACGCAGGCGCAGCTGCTCATTGCCCCAGTCACCGACAATATAGTCAAACTTGGTGAGAATTTCTGAAAAACGCTGATGAAAGGCAGTCAAGTCAAAGCCTTCCTTATAGTTCTCAATCAATTCAAACTCGAATTTTTCTGCAACAATCTTGCTGTCAATCTGTTTAAACTCTGGTCCTGGGAATTTATTATAATTATACAATTCAGGTGAAATATCTTTACGCATACTCTTCCTTTAACGATCTTGGATAGTTTATCTACAATACTTTATTTTATCATAAATCAGCCAGTATTTCGCGGACTTTTCATCAAAAATATCTTTCTGAAAAAAGTCAGACGATTTAAAGCAAAGAAGACCAACTGATTTTGTCTGTCTCACAAGAAAAGGGAGTGGGAAAGAACTTCAAACAAGTTAAAAAGTTCGTCTTCCCACCCCCGCACAGTTGATTAGGTCATCTTTGGAGCTTAAAAAGCGAAGTAAGATGCCAATCAACCACTGCGTCATCTATTTTTTCTAATTTAGACTCAAAAGTCTGGACTTTTTGCCCAGACTCCTTACTTGTTCTTTTTCAGATAGTCAATGGCATCCTGCAGCGTTTTAACTGGAACAATTTTCATATCCGTTTTAATCTTCTTGGCTGTCTCCAGAGCCGTTTGGTAGTTGTTTTTCCCATTGGGAGAAAGCTTCTTCTCTTCCTCTGTAAGTTCATTGTTCGGTGCAAAGAAAACATCTGCTCCGCTTTGGGCTGCTGAAACGACTTTCTTATCGATTCCGCCGATTTCGCCAACTTCACCTTCACGGCTGATGCTGCCGGTCCCTGCAATATCGCGGCCGCCACGAAGGGTCGGATCAGCCAACTGGGTATAAATGGCTAGGCTGAACATGAGACCAGCACTAGGACCGCCAATACCTTCAGTTGAAAATGTAATCGGAATATTACTGCTGACTTCTGTCCTGTCTATCAGACTAATCCCAATCCCGTTCTTACCGTTCTCCAGCTTGATAATCTTTCCGGTTGCCGATTTCTCCTGACCATCTTCTTGGAAAGTCACCTTGACCTTATCTCCAAGCTTCTGCGAGTTGACATACTTGACCAGCTCCTCAGAGCTTTCAAAGGTCTTGTCATTGACACCGGTTACCGTATCAGCAATATTGAGAACTCCTTTGAAGGTTGAGTTATCAGCTACCTGCAGGACATAAACCCCCAAATAGTCCATTTTGATCTCTTTACCAGCTGTCGTCAACCCCTGATATTTGGCCATATTTTGCGATGTTTCCATGTAAAACTGGTTGATCCGATTAAACTCATCGTCCGTGGAGCCACCCGTCATATCCTTGGCGGAATAAATATCTGTAAAAGGAGTCAGCCAAGCATAGACCAGATGAGCAAAGGTTGCCTGCTCTACTCCGACCGTCACAAAATTGTAGGAGCCCGCTTCCTTGTCGGCCTTATTATCAACTATCAAGACCTGACGAACATCCTCGGCACCACCAGGAACTTCTATGTAATAAGGCAGACGAACGTAAAGAGCTGCTATAAAAAAGGCAATAGTGACGCCAATGACCGTTGGCAATATAAACTTCTTAATTCTTTTCATTGTTGATTCTTTCTAATTCTTTGATTACACTTTGGGGCACATAGGCCGCGATATCCTGCTGAAAAGCAATCAGCTCACGAATACGTGATGAACTGATATGCTGATAGACTGGCTTGCTGAGTAAGAAAATCGTCTCCAGCTCTCCTGCTAGTTCATGATTGAAAAAGTTCATATTGGCTTCATAGTCTAGGTCTTGACTGTTACGGAGACCGCGTACAAAGGCCTTGACTCTCAGCCTTCTGGCCACTGTCACTGCTAGCTCATTCTGAGAAGTAATAACCTCAACATTATCCAAATGCTGCAGAGCTTCTTTGACCATGCGCTCTCTGGCTTCAATTGTGAAAAAACCAGATTTTTCTCGGTTATAGAAAATCCCTACATAGAGCTTATCAAAAAGCCTGCTGGCCCGCTCAATCAGGTCCACATGCCCTGTGGTCATCGGGTCAAAAGACCCTGTGAATAATCCTATCTTATCTGACATATACCGTCACCTTTGAAATTCCATATATCTTCTGCTTCCAAATGCCCAGCCCTGCAATTTCCTCCGGCAGCTCTACTTCCTTGTCTGTCTCACAGACTACCAGAACATCTTGACTCAAGAGCCGACGCTCCTCCAGCTTCTCAAGGTCCTCCACAATCTGCTCCTTGGCATAAGGCGGATCCAAGAGAACTAAGTCAAAAGCCCCTGTCAACATTTCCAAGGCTCGACCAGACTCCATCTTGAGCAAGTCAAAACGTTCCTGCTCCTTGGTCATCTGAATATTTTCTGAAATAATAGCCTGAGCTCTGCGATCCCTTTCGACTAAGATAGCTGTCTCCATACCTCGCGAAATAGCTTCAATGGCCAAACTCCCGCTCCCAGCATAAAGATCCAGCACTCGACCGCCGTCAAAATAGGGACCAATCATATTAAAAATTGCCCCCTTGACCTTATCGGTCGTAGGCCTGGTCGTCTTGCCGTCCAAAGTCTTGAGGGGCCTGCCTCCGTATTTACCTGCCACAACTCTCATAAAAAACATTATAACACACATCGCACAGGAGGCCAATTTTTTGAAAACTTGACAGACAAAAAACAGAAGTGCCCCAAATTAGAGACTTCTGCTTTCTTTTAGTTTTAGTAAAAAATCAATTAATTCAGGCTGACAGTCTGCCTTATCCAAGATCAGTCCCAATGACCGGCCAACCATGATATAAAAAGTTTCTGGCTTGTCTATAATCGCCACAATATCTTGATAGTCATATCGAGAGGTATGATTACGATTAAAGACCTGAAAATCCGTCTCGTAAAAGTTAAATTCCTGCTCCAAATCATGCCAGAGAGGGTTGCCTCTATAAAACTTTTTAATATGTCGATTCATAGACAGGTAGTAAAGAAAAGGAAGTATAGCCACAATAACAAGAAAAGCTACGCCTGCCAAAGGTTCTCCGATAAAAAAACAGATTGCACCGCATATCAGCACCACTATCTCAGGGAGAATCAGTGAGAAGATGCCATTCTTTTTATACCAAAAGTTGGTCCAAGCGAAACGGCGGTAGACTTCTTCTGTCATAGTTGTTTTTGCTGTCATAGGAAACATCTCTCTACCTCCTGGTTATATTCCTCCCTACAGTTTACCACATTATTGCTAAGAATGAAAATACTCAATAAAGCACTTGCTTTTCTCAATTTCATCTGGTATACTATGTGTAACTTTTAAAACGTTACATAGGAGGTGTAATATGTTTTCGCATGAAAAATTAAAAAAACGCCGGCTGGAGCTTAATTTGACTCAGGCTTCCATTTACCAAGAGCTGGGCGTCTCTCGAAAGACATACTCTGCTTGGGAAAATGGCCTAGCAGAACCCCATGCAAAAAATCTCAGGAGGTTGGCCACCTGTCTCAAAGTCCAAGAGAACTACTTTGTGGATGAGACCAGTGCGCTCTACACCTACCCTTTACTAACTACTCCGCACAAAAAAGAAGTAGACAAGCTCGCTAGTCGGCTCCTAGAGAGACAGCGCAAGGTTAGCTCTCTTACAGCCTATAAGGTTCTATCCGTTGAGCTGGCTGCAGGTCGCGGGCACAGTTACTATGACAATGAAACAGACTACGAAACGGTCTACTTTGATCAAGAGATCCAGCATGACTTCGCATCTTGGGTCTCTGGGGATTCTATGGAGCCTAAATATCCCAATGGCTCTGTTGCCCTTATGAAACAGACAGGATTCGACTACGATGGGGCGGTCTATGCTCTTATGTGGAATGGCAAGACCTATATCAAAAAAGTCTACCGTGAAGCTGAAGGCCTACGCTTAGAATCTATCAATCCTCACTACGATGACCTCTTTGCCCCTTATGAAGACCAACCTAGCATTGTTGGTATAGTAGTCGGACATTTTCTGCCGATTGAGGTGTAAGTTATGGTCCTATTTGATTATTCACGCGAGCCCCATTCAGACATTGCTTTTGTGGATATGAAAAGTTTTTACGCCTCTTGTGAATGCATTGCCCTCGGCCTTGACCCTTTAAAAACCTCGCTCTGTGTCATGAGCCGAATTGAAAATTCTGCCGGACTGATACTAGCTGCTACCCCTCTCTTTAAAAAGAATTTTGGGAGCCAAAATGTCAGCCGAAGCTATAATCTTCCTTTTGATGTCCACACCCGTAAGTTCAACTATGCTGCTGCCCGCAAGCAGGGACTGCCAATTACAGCAGATTATGTGCGCTTTATCGAAGACGCTGCCCAAAAGACCCTACTGGTCCCCCCTCGGATGAACTACTATATCCAGAAAAACATGGAAATCCAAAAGATTTTCCAGGATTTTGCGGCTCCCGATGATATTTTCCCCTACTCAATTGATGAGGGCTTCTTAGATTTGACAAGCTCTATCAACTACTTCATTCCCGATCAGACGCTGGACCGCAGGACTAAACTAGACCTGCTGGCTGCCCGCATTCAACAGGCTATCTGGAAGAAGACTGGGATTTATGCCTCTATCGGCCTGAGCAATGCCAATCCTCTTCTCGCTAAGCTGGCCTTGGACATTGAAGCAAAACATACAAAAAAGATGCGGGTCAACTGGTCCTACGAGGATGTTCCCAACAAGGTCTGGACTATTCCGACAATGACAGATTTTTGGGGTATCGGCCACCGAACGGCCATCCGTCTTAAGAAGCTAGGTATCCACTCCATTTATGATTTGGTTCACTTTAACCCCGATATTCTCAAAAAAGAAATGGGGGTCATGGGCCTGCAGCTTTGGTTTCACGCTCATGGCATTGATGAAAGCAATGTTCACAAGCCTTATCAGGTCAAGTCACATGGCCTAGGGAATTCGCAAATTCTCCCCCGAGATTATAGACGACAGGCAGAGATTGAGCTGGTTTTCCGAGAAATGGCTGAGCAGGTCGCCATTCGGCTCAGACGTTCTGGTAAGAAATGCCAGCGTGTCTCCATCTATGCCCGCTATTCTAAACAGGAGCGCCTTCCTTCCATTCATACACAGAAAAAAATTGAGCCTATCAATAACAGCGATCGACTGGCTCAAATCGTAGTTCAGCTTTTTCGTTCCAAATATAAGGGCGGGGCTATCCGACAGATTGGTGTTTTTTACAGTGACTTTGTCGATCAAGGCTATGGTCAGATTTCTCTCTTTGATGATCCCCTGCAAATTCAAAAAGAAGAGGAGCTCCAGCTGACGATTGACCTCATCAGAGATCGCTTCGGCTTTACCTCTCTGCTTAAGGGAAATGCCTTGCTGGACTCCTCCCGTGCTATTGCTCGAAGCAAGTTAACTGGTGGCCATTCTGCTGGAGGTTTGGAGGGCTTATCATGACCGACCGCTCTTATCTCCCCTATCAGTCAGCACGTGACTTTCAGGATCGGGGCATGGCTAAGTGGGCTGGCTTTTTCCTCTCTGAGCACAGCACTGCTCTGGCCAAGACAGAACTAGATATCAGTCGCCTGACCCAGCTTGACAGACAGGAAAAATTCCACTTGCTCAGTCAAGCCTACAGTCAGCAAGTTCCCATCCGAATCACCTTTCTTAATCAGGGAAAGCTGACCGACATTACTGCTACCGTCTTCCATCTGGACTGCAAGCAGGTCCTCTTGCAGGAAGGTGACCATTACAAAGTCCTTGCTATCCATCAGATTCTTTCGATACAAGCTTCAGGAGGCGCAGATGACTACTCAGAATCTACATGAGGAACTTCAATTTGATTATTTTTCCCAGAATTACTATCAATTTCAAGAGGATTTTTATCAATTTTCCAATCTTCCCCAGCCTCTGATGGCCATGGAAGATGACATCCTACTCCACATGGCCAGCCGCCGGGTCACTTACTTCAAACTCTCCAAGACCAAAAGTTTGGACAAGAAGGACCATTACTTCCACTTTACCGTCAGCCGCCCAGACCAAGCAAACCGACTCTGCATTTACCACTATCAAGGCCAAACAGAAGATATAAAGCAATGAGCTCCCAAACTAAATGTCTGGGAGCTTATTGTATGGAGCTGGCCATCTACTAGAATCTTCTCAATTCTTTCTTGCTTTAAGTCAGGCAAATAACATTAAAGATTTGAACCGGGTATATTCGAACCTGAGAAACGCCATTCTTTTTAGGTTATATACCTAGTTTATTTGTATAACTTAATTTCAGATTAAAGACACCCCAATCGTTAGATTTTCTGTCTAACTTTTGGGGTGCAATCAAAACCATTTATCTTTTCTTTTATTTTTTATCGGTGTCAAGATTTGCAGCTTCAATAGCAGGTTGCTCATCTTGTTTTAGCTTGTTAACAGTCATATTAACACCAAGAGCTCCTGCTAGGAGTTGGCGGATATCGAAGCCTGCACCTTGCGACACTTGGTCAATACTCTGCATGATATCACCAACCATCTTAGAAGCATTGCCTTCACCATACATAGTAATTTTGTCCACTTTAGTAAGCGGCTCTGCTACAGCACGGGCAATTTCTGGCAGTTTGTCTACAATCATCTCAGTAATCGCAGCTTCCTGCATTTTCTTCATGGCTTCAGCTTTTTTATCCAAACCTTCTGCTTCAGCTTCTAGCTTAAGACGAATAGCCTCCGCTTCAGCACGTCCCTTGGCTTCAATGGCTTCAGCTTCTTGCAGTTGCGCAAATTTCTCAGCCTCGGCTTGAGCCTTGCGAGCTTCGGCTTCTTTTTGTGTTTCAAAGAGTTCAGCCTCGGCTTGGCGTTGACGCTCAATCAATTGTGCTTCCGCAGCTTGTTGACGAGAGTATTTCTCTGCTTCAGCCTGTTTGCGGATGTTAGCATCCAGTTCTTGCTCCCGAACCTTAACTTCGCGTTCCTTGACTTCAGCTTCTTTCTCTTGCTTCATGATATTAGCTTCGGCAGCCACACGTTCTTGCTCGCGACGCTGCACTTCCGCCTCAATACCTTTAGCTGCATCAGCCTTAGCTTGCGCAATATCCGCTTCCTGCTTGAGGGCTGCTTGTTTCAGTTTCAACTCATTTTGCTTTTGAGCGATTTCTAAGTCAGCGGCTACTCGCTTGTCGTTAGCCAATTTGTCTTGCTCAGCTTCTACTTCCTTGCGCTCACGTTCCGCTTTAGCCTTTGCGATTAAGGCATCTTTTTTGATGGTTTCAACATTTTCGATACCGAGATTATCAATCACACCACCTTCGTCAGAGAAAGATTGAACTGTAAAGGCAATGACTTCCAATCCCATTTTAGCTAAATCCGGAGCTACGTTATCCTGCACTTTTGAGGCAAATTCCTGACGGTCATTGACCATCTTCCGCAACTCCATCTGACCAATTACTTCCCGAAGATTTCCTTCCAAGACATCTTGAACAGAGTTGGAAATATCAATTGTATTCCAATTAAGGAAGTTTTCTGCCGCACGAGCAATCATTTCATCAGTCGTTCCGATTTTTAGCTTAACAGCTGCATCGGCACGAACATTGATAAAGTCTAGAGTCGGTACCGCTTCAGAAGTGCGAACATCTGTTGAGAACTGCTCAATATCCAAATAAGAGCGCTGCTCTACAAAAGGAATCATAAAGCCAGCCTTACCACGAAGGTGACGCTGTTTACGTAGTCCCGTAATTACAACTACTTCGTTAGGGCGTGCGTTAACATAGCCTTTCACTAAAAGTACGACAAGGACAACCAAACCAATAATTACTGGAATCAACCAGGTTGGAAAGAAAAATGTATCCATTAAATCTCCTTCTATAAGACAATTTTCATTGTCTATTTTCTTTTTATACTTAGTATAACAAATTATTTCAAATTCTCAAATTATTTTCAAGATTTTTACAAGAATCATTCATCAAAAAGTCCTTGCAAACCGGCGAAAGGATTGTTCTTCTCTTTTTGAGCTTCTTGAGCAGCGGCGAATTCCTCTTCCGTCATAACCTGCCAGTCTTGGCCCGACAGAAAGCCTTGGCCGGCTTCTTCCTCAGCTGTCAGGATTTTCAACGGGATATTCAGCAAGATATTATCAGCCACACTCTCGGATACATTAATCTCGCCATTTTCAATCGGCAGCACCAAATCCTGATCAATCATATCCTGCGATGCAGCCTGTCCTTCTTCCATGAAAATTTCGTTGACTAGATAAGACTCCTTGAGTTCCACTGGCTCCATGCTACGACTGGACGTCAGAGTAATGGTATAAGACAAGTCATAATCTAGAAAATAAAGGCCGTCTTCATATTGAACCTTTCCACTGGCTACAATATCCTGAACATCTAAAATTTCAGGATTGCGCTCTTTTAACTCCTCTGCCAAGTCCAGCTTTTTCTCAAAGGCTAGTCCATCTGGATTCTTCCGAATTTCTTGAATATGCAACATAAGTTCCTCTTTGTTTTTTTCTTTTATTATATCATGTTTGGGCGCTCCGCTGTTATTGAAAATTATTTTGTTATAATAAATAGCAAGGAGGGAAGACAATGGAACATCTGGGACAGGTTTTTAGATTTTTTCGAGAGGCTAGGCACATCTCTTTATCCGAGGCGACCGGTGGAGAATTTTCAAAATCTATGCTCTCTCGCTTTGAAAATGGGCAGAGCGAACTGTCGGCACAGAAACTTTTTAGCGCACTCAGTGCTATCCACACGGAAACGGAAGAATTTACTGTTGCAGCCGGCATCCAGAACCATCACTCTCACAAGGAACTCTTAAGCCAAATCCAAGACCTGTTGCAAGCCAATCAGCTTAACCTCTTAGAGGAACTTTATCTGGAAAAAGAAAAAATCACGCGAAAAAGTAAGAGCGCTAACGATTGGGTTGAGCGCCTGATTATAAAGGCCTATCTCTGTGCCCTCAAAGAGTCTGAAAAGGCCAGCCCAAAAGAACTCGATTACCTACATGATTACCTCTTTTCAGTTGATATTTGGGGCCGCTACGAGCTCAATCTCTTCTCTATCTGCACTCCAGTTTTATCTCTAGATTTGTTTTCTCAGTATACGAAAGAAATCCTCTCAAGAAAGGATTTCGTAGCCTTATTTGCCAACAATCGCAACACCCTGCACACTACTTTTCTTAATGGCTATCTTCTGGCCATCAGTCAGGAAAATATCACCCAGGCAGACTATTTCCAACAAGTCATTGAGCGACACTTTTACGAAGAAAATGAGACTTACTTCCGAATTGTCTATCTCTTTGCTCAGGGAGAGTTAGCTTGTTTGAAAGGGCAAAAAGAAGAGGGACTCACTCAAATGAAGCAATCTGTCGACATTTTCCGAATCTTGAACTGTCAGCATAGCGCTGACTATTATCAAGAAGCTCTTGATACTGCTTTTCAAAAATATAGTAAATAATGCAAATCTCCACTTTTAAGCTCAGCGATGTTGAGTTGGAAAGTGGTTTTTTGATGCAAAATACACTCCAACTTACTCATTTTAACAATTACACCCAAAAAAATCATTGAATATATGCAACATTTCTTGCGGCTTAGATTTTCTATTTTATACTAAAAACAGAAAGAGCTAGCGCAAGTCACTTTCAGAATTTTACCACTTACTTATGAGACCTAACCAGTTGCCGAAAAGCCCTTTTTTTGGCTTTAAACGGTCTATAATGGTCATCAGAAAGAGAAAAAACAAAAGCTAGATTACAGATGTGCCAAATCAGCTTTTATACAATTTTGCAGTTTAGAAAAGGAGTCTACGATGAAATTATTCTTTAAAAATGGGGTCTATGCCTCACTCAGCCTTTCCCGAATCTTCAACACCTTGGGAGCTTCTATTTTCAATATTGTTTTTGTGGTATTTGCTTCCAGCATGCCCAATCCCAAGTTCGCTATTGCTGTGGCTAATTTTATCGTTCTGGTTCCGACCTTCTTTACTATCTTTGCTGGTATCAAAGCTGACAAGACCGTTCATAAAACTCGTTGGCTGATTCATTTTGGTTATCTTCAAGCCCTGCTCTTTGTCCTTGTTGCCTTCATGACTCGCTCCAGCTCTTATCTAGCCTTCTCAGCCGTCTGCTTGATGAATATCCTTTCTGATATCATCAGCGACTATCGGAGCGGCCTGCAAATGCCGATTTTGAAAAAGAATGTTCCAGAGAAAGACCTTATGGAAGCCTTCTCTTTTACCCAGCTTATCAGTTTTCTCTGCAGCCTGGCCGGACAAGCTTTGGGAGTTTGGCTCCTAACCGTCAGCCAGCAAGACTTTTTCTTAGTTGCTTTGGTTAACGCCTTGACCTTTCTCCTATCCTCCACCATCCTCTACCTAGTCCGTCGCAGATTGACCCATGACCCAGTGGCAATTTCTGAGAAAAAAGCTCCTCTGAAGGAAGAATTGAAGAAAATGTACACATCGTCCAAGCTCATCTTCGAACAGGAAGGTTCTAACAATTTTCTTAAACTACTGGCTCAAATCCTGATCGTCAACGCTATGGCAGGTTCTCTTATAGCTCTTTATAATCTCTACTTGCTGGACAATCCCATCTTCCAGCTGTCCTTTAGTCAGTCTCTCTTGGTTCTTCAGACCACTCTTGTCCTAGCCATGATTGCAGCCAGCCTGACGCCCAACGATTACTTTAGCCGTCTCTCTCTAAATCAACTAACCCTCTGGGCTGCTCTTACCATGATTCTGCTTGCTGTCAGCAATTTCTTGCATCTGCCTGTTTTCGTTGGTATTGCTTTCGGATTTTTACTAGCTTATATCTCCGGCAAGATTAATCCCAAAATCAACACCCTCTTACTGAGCAAATTGCCTTCTGATGTTCTCGCTCAGACTTCCAGCTTTCTGAGTCTGCTCTTTTCTTTCTCTGTTCCCTTTGGTACTATGATCTTCAGCAGTCTGGCCCTCTGGAATATGAACGCTAGCTGGCTCATCTTCAGCATTATCGGTGTGATTGCTCTGCTCCTATCTATCGAAAAAAAGAAAGATGTTAAAGAAATTTGATAGATTTAATTTTATTTTTATATTTGTTCTCCCAGAAGACAGCAAAAAACGATAACTTCCAAATAAGAAGTTATCGTTTTTGTGTATTAGAAAGCTAAAGATTAAGTTTCATTTAGCCTATTCTATTGCTATTAGTTCCAGCCGAAGCGTCTGCCTCTACCATTTCGGTCAAAGTACATCCAACTTCCATCTTCCAGCTGAATCCATTTATTGCGCGCCATTTCACCTGAATTGGCATCAAAGTAACGGTTAGCACCATTGACATAGACAATCTTACCTTTGACTTGCTTGCCATTTTGGTCGAAGTAAAGGGTTTGTTGGCCAATCTGCTGCAGACCTGTCACAGCTATCCCGTCACGGCCAAAGTAGTACCAAGCATTTGGTTCTGCTTCAGCAAAGCGGTTGCGAGCCAGCTCGCCGGAGTTGGCATCAAAGTAGTAGCGTTGTCCTTTATTGTTCTTCACAATCTTGCCCTTGACTTGCTTGCCATCTTGGTCAAAGTAAAGCACTTGCTTGTTGATGGTTTGTAGACCAGTCACAGCCTTACCAGCCTGATCGAAGTAATACCATACATTCTTGGCGCCTTCGACAAACTTGTTGACAGCCATTTCACCTGAGTTAGCATCAAAGTAACGGATAGATTTATCAGCCAGAGTTACTACCTGCCCCTTGACTTGCTTGCCATCTTGAGCGAAATAAAGAGTTTGCTGACCAACTTTTTGCAGACCAGTCACAGCAACACCATCTGCGCCGAAATAGTACCAGTCACTTGGATTATCTCCTTGGGCAAAGCGATTAGCAGCAGCGTTACCTGAATCCTTGTCAAAGTAACGAAGTTTACCATCCTTGGCACGCGCAATCTTGCCCTTGACTTGGTAGCCGTTTTGGTCGAAGAATTGCTGATTGCCACCCAGAGTTACCAAACCTCTAGCCATGACACCCTTGGCATCAAAGTAACGCCAGTTTTGGCCATCAGTAGTGTAGTAACGGTTGAGAACTTGGGCACCAGTCTTATCGTAGTAGTACTGATTGCCGTTTTCATCTTCACGGAGAGAGTCTCGTAACTGAATACCATTCTTGAGGAAGTAGAGCTGTTTGCCGTCAATTTCTTGCGCGCCTGTCACCAGATAGCCGCGGTTGTTGAAGTAATACCAATTTCCATTTTCATCTTGGATAAAGGCATTCTTAGCCTCATATCCACTAGTTGAATAATACTTAGTACCATTAGCATCACTAACAAATCCAGTGGAAGCTTTCTTATTGACCAGTTGCTTAGGCAGTACCATCTCACCATTCTTGGTATTGAGATATTCGTTGCTAGCCCAATCTTTAAGAACATAGTAAGCCCCGCGACCTAAGATATTGGTACCGTTGAAGTGTTTAGCTGACCACTTGGTAATCTTCTCATCAGTCGTCATCTTTTGGCCGTTGGAAATCTGTACTCGTTCAAAGATTTCTGGGTATTTAGCTTTGAGTTCATCCAAGAAGGCTCCACCATACTTGCCTTGATAGTCTGTACCATTCGTTCTAGCATTGGCAACGTAAAGTTTTTCCTTGATTTCTGCACCTTCACGGTAGGTTCCGTAGTTGTTGACACGAGTTGCTGTTACTACTTCTTTGCCTGGCAGATTGTAGATTTGGTCTGGCACCCAGTCCGCAATGGCTTGGATATTGACACTATGAAGAGCACGGAGAGCATTGAGCAGGTCATTTAAAGAACCATATTTATTGTTTTTGCTCATTGCCATATCATAGCGATCTTCAAAGGCATAACCATTCTGGATGATAGAATCTAGGAAAGTACCGTCTTGGCTAGATACATACTGAGGTGGCAGCTCAAATGAAGTCACTCCCCATTCCTTGAAGAGGTTGACATTTTTAGCAATGACTTTATTGGTATATTGGTCATCACGAGTTGCAAAGTCTTGGAAGTTAGAGAAACCTTCATAAATCAGCTGAGAATCAAGGGCTGCGCTAGACTCGTAAACCTGACCGCTGGCATTTTTCTTCTTGCTGGCTGTTACACGAGCATCCTGATCTGCCTTAGCACCAACTGGTACCCAAACAGCCAGATAACCAGAAACTTGGACATTGCTGTAGCCTGCAATATCATTCATATCAAAGGTCAAAATACCATTGGCATCTGTCTTCTTCCAGAGGGATTGTGGTACTTCTTCGTCAGTTAAATAGCGGGAAATGCCATCTTTGGTCGTCAAGAGCACAGGACGGTAGTATTGATTCTTATGGGCTGCTCCCATATTGACTTGCAGTTTATCCCATACATTTAACTTGAGGTTAGGGTTGTTAGAAGCAATAACAGCCATCCCTTGGGTACGGGTCTCTTCTGTTCCTTCATCCGTTGCTTCGTTGGCACCAGTACCGTAACGAACAGAAGTCAAAATACCGTTATAAGACCATTTATCAGCCTCACGAGGTACACCCATATAGGTGACTTTCATGTCCTGACCACCAGCTACATACTTAATACGAGCCCGCAACAAGGCATCAATAGCGTCATAGTAAGGAGATTTTTTCTCCATGTATTGACCGTCATCAGTATAGAGATCCCCATAGTAGACCCGAGTAATGGAGTCTTTATTAGAGAGCATGAGAGCATGAGCAGTTGGAATATTGAACTGCGTATACTTCTTGTCCGCCTTGCGCATATCTTCGTTGTAAATCTTGAAGGCTTGCTTAAGCTCATCCATGGTAAAGGTCAAACCATCAGTATTTGGATTGATATTTTCCCGAATGATGTCGGCAATAACGGTTTGTACTTCACTGTCATGAGCCCGAACAAAGATATAGTTGGCCATCCGCTCGCCATTTTTCTTTTCAGTAGAACGGTCATTCAGACTATTCGTAATCGTTGGCTCTACACCGCTACGGATAGAAAGTTTACGCATGAACGAATAAAGCAAGGACAGACGAAGCTTATTATCAATCGGCAATTGAGCGCCCTTGGTGTCTTTGTTGTAGTCAGGGTCGTTGTCAGACCAAGCTTCTAAGATAGACAGATGCTTAATAGCCTGCTCTTCACTTTCTCCAACCTTGTAGCGAGACTTGAAGTAGTCAGAGGCAATTTGGAGCAAGTCCGCATTGACATTGTCCACCGCATCGACACGGACTCCGTCAAAGTTAGCAGTCGGATCATTAGCTACGATGCTGCCGAAATTCATCATAAAGTGCAGCCAGTTGAGTTGCTCAGCCTGAACAGCTGGATTAGAGTTGTCAAAGTCGTTAGCTAGCAGGAACTCATAACCACCATTTGACTTATCAATGAAGTACTTAGGTGTACCAGTTTGGCTGGTAGGTGTGCGATTCAGGATGCGGTACTTAGAATTAGCATGAGAAGTCTTATCACTATTGGTATAAAGCAGAGCTCCGCCTTGCAAGTGGTCCTTATTAGTACCAGTTGTTTCAGACTCTGTCTTGATATTCCAGTTTGGCTGAGTTTTGATAAATGCACCCATCAGTGTTCTCAGCCATTTAGTATCGCCGTCTTTACCGATTCTTTCTTCAATTTTGCGCTGAACCTGCTGAGAAGCACCTGTCAGGATAGCTTGTTCCACTTTGTTTTCAAAAGCTCCTGCTCCCAAACCTTGCTGGTTCATATAGTTAAGATAGCTAACCTGCGTTTGCTTATCAGGCCACCAAGCCATTAAAAGCGGACGCAAGTCAGTCTCTGTAGACTGAGTCCATGTTTTTCCATCCTTGAGGATAGCTTTTGGACGATACCAGCTATCCGCTGTCAGGTAGCCGTCAACTGTTTCGATGTCCTTTTCCGTAGTGCCATGGAAGGCATTCATTCTGGTGAATTCATTGTTAAGGCTGCTAGTACCTTGCTGGAATTGATACTCAGCTGAATCAATCAGTGCTCCAGTCTCTGCATCGAAATAAAGAACTTTTCCATTAAGCTCAACTGCAAAATTCTTTTTAACTGTACCATCGTCCTGAACATAGTATTTCTTGCCATCAATCGTCTTGATATGAGATAAGACATCATCATCATGCTCAGTATTAACAGGCGCCGCTTGAGCTTGAGCAGCACGCATTCTTTCAGCTATCGCTCCCTGTCTTTGAACCGGTTCTGGCAAGCGATCTTTCTTTGCAACCTTTGGATTTGCAACAATTTTGTCTGTAACAGTCTTTTTTGCTTGTTTGTCAGCAGCCTGCTTTTGAACAGTTGCTGGACTTGCTTGTCTATCCTGAGCAATTGCTTCCGTTTTAGCTGCTTCTGATGTTGCGTTAGCTGCTTTTGCTTCTTCAGCAACGGCTGCATTTTCTGTAGCTGCTGCTTCTACCTGCTTTGCTGGTTCTTGAGCATCGGTTTTAGCTACTGCCTCTGTAGTTGCTGCAGCTGCTGCAGCTGTCTTTTCAATGCTTGCTGGACTTACTGCGGTAGCTCTGTAAGTTGCTTGGTCCGCAGAAGCTGTTTTTTCTGCTTCTAGTTTAGAAGGTGTAGTCGCTTGGGCTTCAATCGCCTGCTCTGAACTACTGCTCTGAACGGGCGTCTGATCTTTAACGGCCGCTTGTTCAGCATCATCCGCATGGACAATGCCTGCTTCAAGACCAAGTACTTTTGGTGCTACGAGGAGTGATAAAGCAGTCACGCCAATAGCTACCCAGTTCTTCTTAACTTTATGCATTTTATAATGAATTTTTTTCTCCATCATAAAACCTCCTTTTGAAATTAATATAAAGTTTTACCCTTATTTTAGTACATTTTTAGAAATGAGTCTATTTTATTTGCACATCTGCAACTGCGAAAGGCAAATTCTTTCAAACTGTGCTTTGAGCTTCTGGGCAACACCGAAGGAATCTAAAAATTCCAAAAAAGCTAGGCATTGCTCAATATCACTCAGAGCATGGCTATTCCCAACCTTATAGGAATAAAGAGCTCTGTGATATTTAATCAGCATCCGTTCATAGAGATCTGTCTCAGGGATTTTAGAATGGTCAAGATAATTTAGGAATCTCATAGCAACCAGCAAATGATTTCCCTCTATGCAGACGCTGATAACATTAAGCAGCATCTTGATAATACGCCGGCGATTCTCTGGTAGGTCATTATAAAACTGGGTCCGATTAATCATCTCACTAGCAAAGGTTTCCAGTGTTTCTAAGGTCAGCAAATCAACACTGTTAGTAAAGAGCCATAGCTCATAACGGCCCCATTCCTCGACAGAAAAGAGATAATCGGTCAGAAATTCTATATCTTTCTTGCTAATCTGAAAATCTGGACTGCAGGAAGACAGGACTGCCCTAACAACAATTGTATTGAGCCTATAATTCTTCTTCTCAGGGAATTTTTCGACCAAAGCTTCCGAGCCAGCCAAAATATTTTGGAGCTTGACGACATTGTTTTCCTGATAAGCATCAGCTACTTTTTTTGAGAAGAGCGCATCATCTGCCTCAATGTAGTTATGATAAACATACTGGAACTCGTCTAGAGAAACGGCCATATTCTTCAAGCAGCAATAAAAAGAATCAAGCGTGATACCGCTGACTCCCCGCTCAAAACGGGACAATTGAGCTACTGAAATATCTCCGGCTGCCGCCTCTTTAAGAGACATATTTTTTGATTCTCTAATGACTTTGAAAATTTTTCCAAATGTTTTCAACATACCGAACCCCCGGTTTCATATATGCAATAAAATTTTTTACTAAATTTAATATACTAGTAATATATTTCTTTTTTATTACAGAAAAATTACTTTATATTTCTAAATAATACAAATAGATTAATTTGAGCAATAAAACAACTCAATATAGTGATTTTTTCTGAAAATTTTCTGTTTTTCAAGAAAATGCTAATTTTATCAGAAAGTCAGAAGGGTTCAACCTGACAACTTGAAAACACTGAATTTTCTAAAGGTAGCTTCCGTACTTATACAAAAATAAACTTGGATAATCTAAGATTTATAGACGGCTGAAATAAAATTGTAACACAATCTGAGTGAACATCTTTTAGACATGAGTTAAAGGAAGCAAAATGAAAAGGACTTAGCCCTGTCCAATGCAGAACTAAATCCTTTTACTAGTTGTTTATCTAACTTTTGGAAATAATTTAAGTTTCCCTGCTTTTACATCTGTCTCAAGCGCTCCACTCGTTCTGAGATAGGAGGGTGCGTATAGAAGAGTTTCTTCAATCCGCCTTCTTTTTTAGGATCGCTGATATAGAGAGCTGCACTTGCATCATCGACATGATGCTCCATAGGCTCGCTGCGATCCAGCTTGAGTAGGGCATTAATCATACCTTGCGGATTGCGGGTCAGCTCTACACTGGAAGCATCAGCCAGAAACTCCCGCTGACGAGAAATGGCCAACTGCACCAAGGTAGCTGCCAGAGGAGCTAAAACGATAGCAATCAATGATACGATAAGGAGAATAATTCCCAAACCACTATCGTTATCTCGATCATTACTACTGCGCCGTCCGCCACCAAACCACATCATCCGCCCAGCCAGGCTAGACAACAGGGTAATAGCACTGGCCAAAGCCACAGCAATCGTTGAAATTCGGATATCGTAATTGCGAATATGACTGACTTCATGACCAATCACTCCCTCAAGCTCCTCACGATTCATGATTTGCAAGATACCTGTCGTTGCTGCGACAGCTGCATTTTCAGGCTTAGAGCCGGTAGCAAAAGCATTGGGAGAGGGATCCTCTACGATATAGACACGTGGCATAGGAATCTGAGCGACCATGGCCATATCTTGAACAATATGATAGAGTTCAGGTGCTTCCTGCTCAGAGACCTCGCGAGCCCCATTCATAGCCATGACAAACTCTGTAGACTGAAAAATCATCACTCCGGCATAAATCGCTCCGATGATCAAGGCTAGCAAGACACCACCTACCGCAGAGCGCAGCCAGAGATAGCCAATAGCTGCTCCAAGGAGAGCCAAGAGACCGAAAAAAGCGATAAGGAGGAGCCAAGTCCTCCTTTTATTGCTGGCAATTTGATCAAATAGCATCTTAGTCACCTAGTCCAGTACTGCCAAAGTCAACTTTTGGCACAGCCTTTTCTTCTTCTGGTGTCTTGAGGAAGTCAGCAGCTTTAAAGCCAAACATTCCTGCAACAATATTGCTTGGGAATGTTTCCAACTTCACATTGTAGTTGCCAGTTACTGAATTATAAAGCTGACGAGAATAAGCAATTTTATTTTCAGTATTGGTCAGCTCTTCCTGCAACTTCAAGTAGTTGGTATTTGCTTTCAGATCTGGATAGCTTTCAGCTACTGCAAAGATTCCAGAAATCTGACGAGAAAGGGCGTCGCTGGCTTGCATGGCTTCGGCTGGTGAAGCAGCTGAAGCTACCTGGTTGCGCAGTTGTGTTACCTTTTCCAAGGTTGCCTGCTCGTACTTGCCATAGCCTTTGACCGTTTCCAAGAGGTTAGGAATCAGGTCATTACGGCGTTTGAGCTGCACATCGATCTGACTCCAAGCTTCTTGAGTCTGCATACGGCTTTTAACCAAGGTATTGTAAGCACCAACAACGAAGAATGCTAAAACCGCGACAATAATAAGAACAATAATAAAAGTCATGATATACTCCTTCAATTTTGATTAGACTTATTATATCAAAAAATAGTGGAACTGTCTTTATTCTTGACATGGATTTAGAAAAGATGTATGATAAAGGAAAGAATAAACCGACAGTCGGTCGAATAAAATTTTACTATTAAAAAGGATGCAAACATGGCCAATAAAAAAGACTTTATCTTAGATACCGCTCAGGAGCTTTTTATGGAGCAAGGCTTTGACCAGACCTCTATCTCCCAGATTTTAGAAGCGACTCAAATCGCTCGCGGTACTCTCTACTATTACTTTTCTTCTAAGGAAGAGATAATGGATGCCATCATTGAGCGAACCATTGAAGGAGCATTTACGGCTTCTCAAGCCTTTGCTGATAATCGTGAACTGACTGTTCTGGAGCGCTTGGCTGGTAGCATGGATGCACTGAATCTCAATCATCAAGAGGGAGAGAAAGTGCTGCTACATCTCAATCAGCCGCAAAATGCACTCCTGCACGAAAAGACCAATCAAATTCTTCTTGAACGGGCACCTCAGATTCTCCTCCCCATCATCCAAGACGGTATTGCTGCTGGAGATATGAGGACCGACTATCCCTACGAAAGCCTGGAAATGATTCTTACTTATTCACTACAAGCTTTTGGCAGCAGTTTTCAGGCTCTCCCTCCAGAAAAACAGCATCAAAAACTGCAGGCTTTTCTCTATCTTTTAGAAACTCTTTTTCAAAGCCGGCAAGGCTACTTCAATCCCTTTCTAGACTTGATTCAGACTCAAAGCAGCTAGAAAAATAAGCACTAGATTCACTATTTATACTTACTTGACGTCATAAGATTAGGAGGCAATTATGAAACAATCAGGCTTTAGACTCTTTTTATTGATTTGGATTGGAAGCCTCATCTCGGAAATCGGCTCTGGTATGACTTCTTTCGCTTTAGGAGTTTATATCTTCCAGCTGACCGGTTTGGTTTCTGTTTCTTCTTTTGTTACTCTTTGTGCTTTTCTACCCGGTCTTTTGGTCACCCCTCTAGCTGGAATTCTGGCAGATCGCTATGACCGAAGATTGCTGATGGCTCTGGGAGATGGTCTGTCAGGCTTAGGAGTTCTCTGGATTTACTTTAGTCTGAAAAATCCTGCTTTGATTTTTATCTGTATCGGAGCTGCCATTAGCTCACTCTTTTCAGCCTTGGTCAATCCGGCCTTTCGAGCTACGATTTCCGACTTGCTGCCTGAAGACCAGTTATCAAAAGCAACTGGTTTGTCCCAGATTAATGGCATTGCCCGCTATCTGATTTCACCAGCCTTAGCTGGAATGATTTTGGCGAGTGGACATATCAGCACGATTCTGTTGCTGGATTTTTCGACCATTTTCGTGACAGTGGCCTGCACCTTGCTCGCTCGTAGAGCCATTCACACACAAGTTTATAGCAGCGACAGTCGTTTCTGGGCTGATTTCCTTAAAGGTTTTCAAATCGTCTATGGAAAAAAAGGCATCTGGATTTTAGTCCTAGCTGGAACAGGCTTTTCCTTCTTTTTGGGAACAGTCCAAATCCTGCTTTCTCCCTTGGTGCTGGCTTTCGCAGACGCCAAAACAGCCGGCTGGGTGATGACCATCTCTAGCAGTGGTATGCTGATAGGAGGGTTGATTCTGGGATTATTTGCTATAAAAAAACACTTCCATCGTATTCTCTGCCTCTCTCTATTTCTATTGGGGCTCTTCATGGTTGGGCTGGGCATGAAGGAGAGCTTCATCTGGATTTGCAGTTTTGGCTTTCTCCTCTTTACTGCCCTGCCTTTCGCCAATACAGCTATCGACTATCTGGTGCGCATCAATATTAACAAAGCCGATCAAGGTAAGGTCTGGGGAACCATTGGGATTATTTCTCAGCTGGGCTATGTGCTAGCTTATGCCGGCATGGGTTGGGTAGCAGATACCCTTTTCAAGCCCTCACTGACTTACTTTGGCTGGCTGGCAAATTCTGTCGGAAAAATCATCGGTGTTGGAGGAGGCAGAGGCTACGGTCTGCTCTTTATCCTATCCGGTATCTCTATCAGCATCGGTTCTTATCTGCTCTCCCGAGCACGTTCAGTAAAGGAGCTGGAATATGTTTCAACGCTTGATAAGAAATGATCTAAAAGAAAATAAAATCAGCATGTTGGTCATCGGGCTTTTCCTGCTTCTGACTCTGACTCTGAGTTTTGCAGCTACACGCCTGACCGTCAGACTCACTAGCTCAATTGAGCGCTTTGTAGAGACAGCCAAAAGCCCTCACCTGCTACAGATGCACAGCGGAAGCGTCGACCGAGAACGTCTGAAAAACTTTGTCCAGCAGCATCCGGAAATTGCCTCTTGGCAGCTGACAGACTTTGTCAATGTGGAAGGATCAGCCATCCGCATCAATGAGAAAGACTCACTTCAGGACAGCTCTCAGGATAATGGCTTTTCCAGTCAAAACCAAAACTTTGACTTCTTACTGGATCAGAATAACCAGCCAGCCCAGCCTCAGCTGGGTCAAGTATATATTCCGCTCTACTACTACAACAGCGGTAAAATCAAGATTGGTGACAAAATAAGCGTCGGCAGTCTCCAGCTGACTGTCAAGGGCTTTATCCGCGATGCCCAGATGAATGCAGGTCTGGTATCCTCCAAGCGCTTCCTCATCTCGCAGGCTGATTTGCAGACTCTGAAAAAAGAAGCATTTGCATCTAATGAGAACCTGATTGCTTTTCGAGTACATAAGCTTAGCCAGATCTCTAGCATTGAGCAGGCCTATAAAAATGCAGAGCTTGAGTCCAACGGGCCGCCTATGATTACCTATCCGACCATCAAGATGATTAATGGCTTCAATGATGCTCTCGTCATCCTAGTCATGGGACTGCTGGTTGTGGCCATTATTGGCATCACCTTTCTCTGCATGCGCTTTTCCCTCTTGACCAAGATTCAAGAAGAACTGCAGCAGATTGCCGTTATGAAGATAATGGGGCTGCCCCAAAGCTTTATCAGCAGGGTCTACCTGACCAAGTATTATTTCTGCCTGGCTCTGGCAACCATCATAGGATGGGGACTATCCTTTCTTCTGAGTTCTCCTTTTAAAAAGCAGATGGTATTGTCTATGGGGCAAAGCCCGACGCCCTTCTATAGCTATCTTTTGGAAATGCTAGTGGCTCTGCTGCTCTGTCTCTTGGTCTTCTGGCTGACTGCCCGTCCTCTCAGCTCTTTTAAGAAAATGACCCCCGGCCAAGCTTTAAGATTAGCTTCTTCCAACAGTCTGACCGAGACTCGTTCTACTCCCAAAATGGGTTTACCGACTATCCCCTTCTCAGACAGACCCTATTTCGCCCTGAAAACGATTCTCAGTCATAAGAAACTATATTTGACTATCTTGTTCATTGTCAGTTTGATTAGCCTGCTTATCCTGCTGCCAGCCAGTCTCTACAGCACTGTGATGGACAAGAACTTCATCCAGTATGTGGGAGCTGGTCAGGCAGATGTGTTGATTGATATTTCTCAGACTGAAGATATTGATACCAAGGCTTCCCAGCTTCTAAAAGAACTACAGGCAGACAAGGATATCGCAGAGATTAATCAGTACCAAAGCCAGAATTTCTCCTATCAAGACCAGCAAGGTCAGACCCAGCAGTTGCGGGTAACTCTGGGAAACCATGCAGGATTTCCAGTCAAATACAGCCAAGGCCGCTATCCTAAAAACGAGGATGAAATTGCCCTATCCAAGCTGCAGGCAGAAGAACTCAAGCTAAAAGTAGGAGATAACTTGACTTTGAATATTGATGGCCAAGCAAGGAGACTAAAAATAGTCGGTATCTACTCAGACCTGACCTACGGCGGTAAGACCGCCAAGGCTGTCTTTGTGACAAAGCAGGCTCAAACGCTCAATAGTCTGACGACCATCCGTCTTAAAGATGCTAGCAACAAAGCTAAAAAAATCAACGATTGGAAAAAACACTATTCCAACTATAAATTAACCGACATAGAAGACTTTTTCCATCAGACTTTTGATGACACTCTAGCCATGCTCCGCCTGATTCAGACCAGCGTTTTCCGGACAGGACTCATCATTGTCTTCATCCTTATGACCCTCTTTGTCTATATGATTTTCACTAAGGACCAAGCTGACTTGGCACTTTATCGGATGCTGGGATTTGGCAGTGAACGACTCAGGAGCCACTACCTGCTCGCTGTCTGCTTCATCTTGATGCTGGCTTTGGCAATAGCCGACCTGCTGCTCCTTAGTCTAGGGCAAGAAGTCTGCAGTCTGCTGCTCAGCAGCTTCGGTATCAGCAAACTCCAGCTCATCATCAATAAGTCCCTTACTTTTCTATGGACACCGCTGGCTCTGCTTCTTAGCGGACTGACAGCAGCACACATCAGTCTCCGAGCTCTGAACAAGCTGGAAATTGGTCGCTATCTCAAGGAACATTGACCTTAAGCAGATAGCTTCCGAGCACTTAGCATTTATTCTACATCCGAGGAGAAGCCTATGTTATTAGAAGCACATAACCTCAGCAAAAGCTATCAGGAAAATCAGGAGCCCATTCTCCGTGATTTGTCGCTGGAGATTGAAAGCGGCCAATTCATCGCCATCATGGGACCGTCTGGCTGCGGGAAATCCACTCTTCTCAATCTTTTGTCCACCATTGACAAACCTGACCAAGGACAGATTCTTTACCAGGGACAGGACTTGCTGGCCATGAAAGACAAGGACTTAGACCGCCTTCGCAGAGAGGCTTTTGGCTTTGTCTTCCAGCAGGCAACTTTCCTGAAAAATCTCAATATCCTAGACAATATCTGCCTACCGAGTATTATTGGTAAGAAAGGCAGTGAGCGAAAGGCAGCCTATGAGCGAGCCAAGGAGTTAATGGCTCTGACCGGAATTAAGGACATTGCCAACCGCTCTATCCATCAGGTATCGGGCGGCCAGCTCCAGCGAGCTGGCATCTGTCGGGCTCTCATGAACCAGCCTCGAATCATTTTTGCTGACGAGCCGACAGGAGCCCTCAACTCTCAGGCTGGCCGTCAAGCTATGGAACTCATGCAGCACTTCCACCAGCAGGGCGCAAGCATTCTCCTAGTGACGCATGATGCCAGCGTGGCGACCTATGCAGACAAGGTCCTGCTTATTTTAGATGGCAAGATAAAAAAAGAAGTTCTATTTGACCAAACCGCTAATCAGGATGAGCGGCGCCAGCTGCTCTTGGCAGAGCTCAATCAGATTGGCATATAAGAAAAGAGGCCCTTCGGCAGAATGCCGGGGTCTCCTTTTTATGATATAATAGGATGAATACTGACAAACAAGGATGAAACTATGACATCGCAAGAATTTTACCAGCTATTAAGCCAGCAGGGGTTCGAACTGACTGACCGCCAGAAAGACCAGTTTGAGCGTTATTTTCAACTTCTGGTCGAATGGAATGAAAAAATCAATCTCACAGCTATCACCGAGAAAAATGAAGTCTATCTCAAGCATTTCTATGATTCAATTGCCCCCGTTTTGCAAGGCCTGATCGATAATCAAGAGCTTAAGCTGCTGGATATCGGAGCCGGTGCTGGCTTTCCCAGTCTCCCTATGAAAATCATCTGCCCTCAGCTGGATGTGACTATCATTGACTCGCTCAATAAACGAATCAACTTCCTCAAACTGCTGGCTGAAGAGCTGGAGCTGGACAAGGTTCACTTCTACCACGGTCGCGCAGAAGACTTTGCTCAGGACAAGGCTTTTCGGGCTCAATTTGACCTGGTCACTGCCCGTGCAGTCGCTCGCATGCAGGTCCTATCTGAACTGACCGTTCCCTATCTGAAAGTTGGCGGGAAGCTTTTGGCGCTCAAGGCTTCTAATGCTCCAGAAGAACTGGAAGAAGCCAAAAATGCCCTGAACCTGCTCTTTAGCAAGGTCCAGGACAACCTCAGCTATGCCCTGCCAAACGGTGACCCTCGCTTTATTACGGTGGTGGAAAAGAAGAAAGAAACTCCCAATAAATACCCCCGCAAAGCCGGCATGCCCAATAAAAAGCCATTATAAGAAGAAAAGCAAGCAATTCAGTGATTGCCTGCTTTTTAAATGCTTCGTTGAGATAAGTCGAAAAGAAAACTGAGGTATAAAGAACTCAATGGCGCGACCGCTTTCGTGTTTGATAGTAGATTAAAAGCACTAAAAATGACAAGGTCTGAGCCACGGTGATTCGAAGACTCAGCAGCTGATCCGTTCCGTTTTTTGATAGGACATGAAGCAGATTAACCACCGTGTTATTAACAAAATGAACAGCCATGCCCATATAGAGACTGCCCGTCATCTTAGCCATAAGAGCAAACTGAAGACCAATCAGAAAACTAGTGAGAACTAAGATCAAACTATTAACCCAGAAGCCTGTCAAGCTCATTTCGCCATCAAGCAGACTTCTAAAGGGTGCCATGATATGCCAGAAACCAAAAAGGAGACTGGAAAAAAGAGCTGCTTTTATAAAGCTGTATTTTCTTTCAAAAACTTTTTGAAAAAGTCCACGGAAGATTCCTTCTTCCATGAGGACATTGATGAGATTGCCAGACAGACAGATCAATAGAAAAAGAAGGCCCCTTTGCTGGCCGATATTGCCATTGACTGAATAAGCAGATACATAAAAATCAAGCCCCATAAAATTTCCTTGACTGAGCAACACAGCGATTTCTACCAGATAAGCTAAAGCAAAAAATAGACTCCCCCAGATTAGACCTAGACTAACACGACGGAACAAGTTTTTTGTCCCCAAGCCAATTTGTTTGAAATTCAGGCCGTAAAAACGCAAAGCTGGGACCAG
Organism: Streptococcus sp. IsoGale022; assembly: GCF_031142805.1. Classification (NCBI taxonomy): domain Bacteria; kingdom Bacillati; phylum Bacillota; class Bacilli; order Lactobacillales; family Streptococcaceae; genus Streptococcus; species Streptococcus sp. IsoGale022. The sequence goes on from NZ_JAKZJI010000011.1 coordinate 47,400, forward strand.
GAGTAGCATCCCTAGGAGTTTGTGGACAAAAGATTCTCCCCAGAATGTCTGATCCGTCCTCAAAATCATATATTCTGCAATCCGCAGAATACAGCAAACCAAATAAATAATCAAAACAACTTGAATCTGTCGGACATATTGGTCTTTAATTCTTTTTATTTTCATACTTTCTTACTCCCCTTTCCTACCTCCACGGATTATAAAAGCGACCGTGATTGACTGCGAAGAGGGCAAAGCAGAGCAATAGAAAGATGACTGCCAGTGTCAGCACTAGCATATCTCGTTTGCTTAGAGCCTGATAGGTATACCAGGTGCGTTTTTTATTCTTACCGAAACGGCGCAGCTCCATGGCTGTAGCAATGGTATTGATGCGCTCTAGTGAGCTGAAAATCAGCGGAATGATAATCTGCAGATTTCCTTTCACGCGCTGAGCCAGTTTGGCTTTCTTGGATAATTCCTGCCCGCGCGCTTCCTGAGACATCCTGATGAGGAAGAATTCTTCCTGCAAATCTGGAATATAGCGGAGCGTCAGACTGACCGCGTAAGCAATTTTATAGGAAATACCAAGCTGATGAAGGCTGGAAGCAAACTGACTGGGATGGGTTGTCATAAGGAAAATCACTGCCAGAGGAATAGTCGAAACATACTTGAGCAGGAGATTAAAGAGGTAGAACAGCTCCTGAGCTGTTAGATTATAAGCTCCCCATCCGGTCCAGAGGACATCTTTGGCTCCATAGATATCGACACCATACTGAGGGGCAAAAAGATAGACCATCACTAAGTTAAGAGCAGCAAAGGATGCCGCAAAGACTAAAACAAATGAAATGTCTCGGATGCGAATATGGGACAGCCGAAAGAGGCAGAGGGACAGCAGGGCTAGCCCCAGCAAAAAGCGAGTATCATAGCTAATCATGGCTGCCACCGATACCAGAACGAAGAACAGCATCTTGCTGGCACCAGACAGACCATGAAGAGATGTCTCGCCTGCATGGTAGCCGATTAATTTTCGCTGATTAAGCATGCTTGTCCTCCTTTTCTCGCATATAAAACTCGGTCAAAGCCAGAGGGTCGGCCCCAATCTTCTCAGCCAGAGCAAAGATTGACGTTTCCTTTAGATGAGCCGCCGCAATCAACTCTTGATCTGTCAGCACCTGCGCAGGCGCCTTATCGGCTAAAATCTGACCATCCACCACAACCACTGCCCGGTCTGAGTAATCCAGCATCAGCTGCATATCGTGGGTAATCATGATAATCGTATGTCCCTGCTGGTTGAGCTCATCTAGAAAGTCCATCATCTCTGTATAATGGCGCTGGTCCTGACCAGCTGTCGGCTCATCCAAGAGGATAATCTCCGGATTCAGCACCAAGATAGACGCAATGGTCACCCGCTTCTTCTGGCCAAAAGACAGGGCCGAAATCGGCCAACTACGAAATTCATAGAGTCCACATGTCTTAAGAGCTGCATGGACCCGCTCTTCGATTTCCGCTTCTGCCAGTCCGCGCAAGCGCAAGCCTAAGGCCACTTCATCAAAAATCATGGCTGCCGAAATCATCTGATTGGGATTCTGCAGGACATAGCCAATCCGCTCAGCTCGCTCCTTTATAGAGTCTCCTTTGATGTCCTGACCTTTCCAGCTATAGCTTCCTTCAGTCTCGATAAACTGACAGAGAGCCTTGGCCAGAGTTGACTTGCCAGCTCCATTTTTACCAACGATGGCTATCCGCTCACCCTTGAAAATCTTCAGGCTCATATCCTGCAAAATAGGCTTGCCGCCGCTCTGGTAAGCAAAAGACACCTGCTCCAGTTCCAGTAAGGGCTCCTGAGGCTCTTTGTCAGGGTCAGACCAGTTTCTGCCCTCAAAGGTCACATCTGCCAACTGCAGCTGATTCAAGTGGGACAATCCCTCAGTCTTTTCCACATCAACACCCAGCTGGCGTAGGGTCGTAATGTAGAGCGGTTCGCGGATGCCATTTTCAGCTAGCAGCTGGGTTCTGAGCAGGTCATCCGGCTGTCCATTAAAGAGAATGCGTCCGTCATTGATAAGCACTAGCCGGTCTACTGGCCGATAGAGAACATCTTCCAAACGATGCTCGATAATCAGAGTTGTCGTTTCCGTCTCCCGATGAAGCTGATCAATCAAATCAATGGTATCCTGACCTGACTTGGGATCCAGGTTGGCCAAGGGCTCGTCAAAGAGCAGAATAGGACCCTCGTCAATCAAAACCCCAGCCAGACTGACGCGCTGCTTTTGACCGCCCGATAAATCCTGGGGCCGATGCTGCAAAAGCTCAGCTAGATCCAGCTTCCCAGCCCAAGCTTGAACTTTTTCGCGCATAAGCGACAGCCCCATGACGTCATTTTCCAGCGCAAAGGCCAAATCTTCTGCTACGCTAAGCCCAATAAACTGGCCATCCGTGTCCTGCAAGACTGTGCTGACTAGATTGGACTTATCATAAATGCTGGATTCAAAGGCTGGCTGCCCCTTAATCAAGAGATGACCGCTGGCCTCTCCTTTATAAATGTTGGGGATAATCCCATTGAGGCACTGGCCCAGCGTTGACTTCCCAGAGCCAGACGGCCCGACAATCAAAACCTTCTCTCCCTCGTAAATAGTCAGGTTAATCTGCTTCAGGGTCGGCTCAGACTGGGCCTGATATTGAAAGCTAAAGTCTTCAAATTGGATAATTGGTTTTTTCATCTTATTTCTCTATAGTGCCAGAGCGATCTGAATCGCGAGATTGGCAATTTTATCTTTTTCGTCTAAGTCAGCGTGGTTAGCCAGATTGCGCATATCCCAAGCTTCCTCTGACAAGTGGTCAGCTGCATAGAAGAACTGGCAGACGGTTATCTCTCGAAAAGCTGCTAAAGCCGCTACAGCTGAGCATTCCATATCCACACAGATAGCTCCCTCAGCCTTTCTCTGGCGGAGTTTAGCCACCGTCTCACGGTAAATGCCGTCTGTCGTCCAGACCTTGCCCTTGCGATGGGAAATACCGCGCTCATCCAGAAAAGCCGTCAAAAAATCTTTCAGGCCAAGATTGACTTCCTGCTCACGGCTAGTTGGCTGGTAGTGATAGCTAGTCCCCTCATCTCGCAGGGCCTCCGTCGGGATAATGACGGACGTTTCCTTAATCTCCTCATCCAAGATGCCACAAGTACCGAAAAGCACCAGCTTCTTCATGCCAAAAGCAATCAGGTCTTCCAGAATAGCTACACAGGCCGAAGCTCCAACCGGTGCATTAAAAAGAGCCAGTTCCCGTCCATCCACTAAGACCCGATAGATAGGAATTTCAATATTTGCCATGCTGGTCGTCGTAATCAGTTCATGCTCAAAATCCGCTAGCATCCGCGCAAAAGTCTCTCTGGCAAAGCAGGAAACAGCCGTCTCCGGAAATCCTTCTATGGATTCATTCAAATCTTTTGGGTTGATGATGGCCTTGCGATTGTTGTCAAATTCTTCAAGTATCATAGGCGCGCTCTCTTATCCCTTTCTTCCTGATGAAACAGCCAGCAGTTCTCTGCTGACTTCATCTTACCATTGTATCATAAAAAGACGGTCTGCTGAACGCTACCTGCATATTTTCTACATAGCCAAAGCCATAGGCAGGCTCTATAGCTACAAGTGAAGTGAATACTTTGTCCAATGATTTTCCAACAAAAAAGACTGGGCATAACTCCCAATCTCGTCTTACATAAGGGCTGTAGCAGCAGTAATCAAGCCAAATACGATGCCCGGCATATTAGCCGCTGCCAAAGGAATGTCCCGCTTCTCTTTAAATAGACCATAAATGACCCAGAGAGTACAGTTTAGAGCAGCTACTGAAGGCTGGATAAAGTCACCCTTATTGCCAGCTAGATTATTCATAATCTGAGGGATATAGGAAACATACATCATAACAGACATAAAAGTGGCCACCCAGCCCAAGATTAGCATGTGTTTTTCTTTCATTTCGTTCTCCTTTTTATAAAACTGACCTCTATTCTATAGCTTCTTTTTGAAATTTTCAAGATATTTTCAATAATGTTATCAAAAAGAAAAGAGTCACAAAATTGTGAGAACTGCTGACAGACCTAAAAAAGCCGCCTTTTGGCAGCTCTGTTAAGATTCAAAAGGTAAATTTTCCTAGCGCTAAAACTTCGGTTCTCCCTCTGGAAGCTGGTCCAAAATAGCTTCCAGTTCCAGCCGATTGAGTGGCTGAATCCGGATCTGGCTGGAATCCAGATAGGTGCGGTGAGTATCTGGAATCTTTTCCAAAAAAGCTTTTAAATCCTTTGTTGTCAAGTATTTATAGCCCTGCGGGCTGCTGGCATCCTCTATCAGGGTATGAAGATGCCATTCCATGTCTTGACTAGCACCGCTCTCAATCATCTCTTTAACCAAGTAGCCCTTGGGCATGGGCTGAGTTGGAAGGACTGTATCCACTCCTTCTGCCAGAACATAAGAACCCAGGTATTTCCCACCCTGATCCTTATAATACTTAGGAGTAGAAAATTGACTCTGAACCTGCTGCATCTCGGCCATCTGCCTGCCAAACTCCTCCACAGGATCTTCAGCCTTGAATAGTTCCAGAAGTTTTTCCTGCGACATGTACAAATCATGGGCATAACCTTCGAAAACATGCATAGGCGCAGCTGCCACTCTGGCATCGTTCAGGCCATAGAGAATATCCGCTTCAAAATCAATATTAAAAATCCCGTCAGCAGTGTAAGTATTGCCGTATTCATCGACAATATCCTGCTTCATCTTCTGAGCCAAACGACTCATAAAGAGAATAGCCCCTTTCCAATCACCTACCGTCGATGGTGTCAAGACGCGGACCTGATAGGTTTCCCGGTCTGGCAGATAATAAACTTCAAACCCACGGCCTGCCCCTTCCCAATAGACAGCCAGAAAAGTTCCGACCTGATCCAAGGATTGATAAGCCTTATCGCCCTCGAGGCCTACGACCTCCAGCCCTTCCACCAAAGAAACTAGAGACAGGGGTGTCTCGACGGCCTTATAGCTAAACAAGCCCTTTCGGTTCTGAATGTAAAAAGAAATACTCATACCATGCTCCTTTCTAACGACAAAAGCCTTTCAGAAAGCGAGAAAATGCAAAATCAAAACTCAATACTGGTACAAACTAGCTTTTCTCCAAGACTTTTAGGGATAACCCCCATTCGCAAAACGGACTCTGGTATTAGTATAACATTTTTGGAAGAAAAAGACGAAAAAACCTGTATCCATGAAGAGACTCTCCGATTGAAAGCTGCATCAATACAGATTCTAAGAATATATTTGAATTTCATAAAAAGGTAATGAATAAACTTCTAAGAAAGCAAAACTCATTCTGAGTACTTCTTACTTTTTATCCTGCTGCGTCAGCTCCTGATTGTAGGACAAAGCTAGCTTGATCCAGTAAGACAGTTCCTTTTGTCCTTCGCCATCTAAATCAATATAGCCATGATAAAGCCTACCCTTCATCACTGTGACACTAGCACCATTTTTAGGCAGAACCTGCTGTTCCATTTCCTTACCGATGCGTATCATGATAAGCTCTTGACTTCTCGAACTCACAGTAACGGTCATCTTACCTCGAACCATAAAAGCCAAGCCACCAAACATCTTTTTCTCTTCTACCTCTTCTTCAAAAACACAAGAAGGAAGTTCAGTAGCTAAAATGGTACGGACTTGCTGGGCTAAGGATTCACTATAAGCCATCCTTCTACCTCATTTCATCACATCCCAGCCGATACCAAAACGGTCAATCAAGCGACCATAAAACTCTGCGAAAGCTTGTTCCTCTAAAGGATAGAGAATTTGTCCACCTTCAGCAAGCTTAGCAAAGAGCTCATCGGCTTCTTCTCTACTATCTGGACTCAGAACCAACCATTGATTGGGCTGATGATTGCTAGGAATAGATAGGTCATTAAAAACACCTACATCCTCACCATGCAGAGTTAAGTTTTCCGTATCTAAGGCAATCCAGGCAACCTTATCCCGTTTTGCTGCAGGAAGGTCAGCTGGATCCATCATATCACTGGCTCGGACAAGTCCCTTTATCTCTGTCTGAAAAAGATCTGCATAAAAACGAAAAGCTTCTTCGGCCTGACCATTGAAACTTAAAAACACGTCTAATTTCATTATTGTTCCTCCAATTTTTTATATCTGAGAATAAATCTCTAGTATCAGTTTATCAATTAGGATAAAAATTTTCTTATTCTCAATTGCGCTTGTTTGGCTAGGGAACGCATGATTAAAACTGGAAGATTAACTGTAATAGGTGGATCACTGGGCAAGGGCCTGCGCATGCTGATTTCCTCTTGATAGATGCTATCGCCTGAAAATGTGAGAGGCTCATCACTGCCCCAGCGAAAGTTATGCTTCAAGACATAGTTTTTAGACAGGCGTAAATCCTCCAGTAATTCACAGGCCAAAAGATAGTAGTGACCATCCGGTACATTTTCAAAAATAAACTGCCTCTCCTGACTAAGTGCCACTCCGATAACTGGCTCTTCTTTAGGTATGCGGGTCTTAAAAAGCCCGACACAACTAATGCGTGGCTCATACCCCTCGGGATAAGATAACGCCACAGTCAACCGATTGCCACTTTTACAGTCGGGATCCTGATGCAACAAAGCTCCCTTCTCATCCAGCTGTTTGACTATAAAATCATAAGCCTTGGTTGATTCCTGATAATATTTTTTAGGCGAAAGTCCAGTATGCCGCTTAAACGTATTGGAAAAACTGCCTAGACTATCATAACCAGCTTCCATAGAGGTCTCAGTCACATTTTGCCGGCCTTCTACAATCTCCTGAATCCCTTTTTCCATCTTAAGAGCTTCCACATATTGCTTGATAGAAAAGCCCATCTTTTTCTTGAAAGTTCTGGATAGATGGGAAGGACTATAATGGAAATACTGAGACAAATCAGTCAGACTCAGCTCTTCATCTGCATGCTGACGAAGATAGGCTGCCACTTCTTCCATGATAGCTTTAGACATAGACTTACTCCTTTCCCATTTATTTAAGCCCATTATATCACATCAAAAAGAAAGGACAAAAAATCAAAACCTCGGAAAGAAAACCAGAAATCAAGTGATAATCCGCGAGATGCCCCAAGAATCGGCGGAAACAGTCTACTTTCCCAAATCTCTGTCCAACAAGACTTTTACCTGTAGATAAATGATAAAAAACTTTAGACGCTTGAAACATCTAAAGTTTTTATCTTCACGATTAAATTACTGAGCCACTAGTGTTTCCAGGCTTTCTCCAATCGCAGCCAAACGCTCCACCACTTCTGCTTGGCTCAAACCGTTTTCAGCCACATAGCGGTTGCGAGGGTGAACACGGCATTCATGAGAACAGCCACGAAGGTACTTGTCTTCATTTTCTTCTGAAGTCAGGATGCGGCGGTTACACTCTGGATTGCCACAGTTGACATAGCGCTCGCAAGGAGTACCGTCAAACCAGTCTTTCCCAATCACAACTGGATCAACATGGTTGATATCAACCGAGATACGCTCATCAAAGACATACATCTTACCGTCCCAAAGCTCACCTTGAACTTCTGGATCCTTGCCGTAAGTCGCGATACCGCCATGAAGCTGACCGACATCCTTGTATCCTTCACGCACCATCCAGCCTGAGAATTTCTCACAGCGAACACCACCTGTACAGTAAACAACCACGCGCTTGTCCATGAACTTCTCTTTGTTATCACGGACCCATTGCGGCAATTCGCGGAAGTTGCGGATGTCTGGACGAATGGCACCGCGGAAGTGACCCAGATCGTACTCATAGTCGTTACGAGTGTCTAGGACAACAGTGTCTTCATCCAAGAGAGCTTCCTTAAATTCCTTAGGTGACAAGTAAGCTCCTGTCGTCTCCAGCGGGTTGATGTCATTATCAAAATCATTGTCTTCCAAGCCCAAGTGCACAATTTCTTTCTTGTAGCGAACAAACATTTTCTTGAAAGCTTGTTCGTTTTCTTCGTCAATCTTGAACCAAAGGTCTTCCATGCCCGGAAAGCTGTGCACATAATCCATGTATTTTTGAGTGGTTTCATAATCACCAGAAACCGTTCCATTGATTCCCTCATCTGCTACCAAGATACGGCCTTTAAGACCAATAGATTTACAGAAGGCCAGATGATCAGCTGCAAATTTCTCAGCATTCTCAATCGGAACATATTTGTAGTAAAGTAGGACGCGAATATCTTTTGCCATAAGATTTCAACTCTCTTTTCTCTATAAAATTTTCTGAATTTTTTAATTCATCTATTTATTATAACCCGAGAAGAAAAGCTGGGCAAAAAATTTGTTTGAAAAATAGCAGAGCTGGAAAGTTTAAATGAGAAGGACAGGTCATCGCTCTTCTTCCAATTGATCCAAATACTTCTCAAAGCGCTTTTTCTGCCATTCTCTTACAGATTCCCCTTTCACTTTATAAATCTCTATAATGCAATATATAATTTACATTTTATCTTTTATTTTTTACATTATTTCAGAAGCAATTTCCACAAATCTAAACATCAAAAAGAGGCTGGGACAAAAGTCCTAGCCTCTCAATTGTCTTTGGATTGTCGAGCAAGACGCAGTGGTTGAGTGGACTCTACTACGCTGATTTCATCAGCTTTTACAGCCCTACTCAACTGTGCGGAGGTGGGACGACGAAATCGAATTCTAACGAATTACCGATTTCTGTCCCACTCTCCAAATCTTATCTTACCCGCAACCTAGATCTGTTGACAAAGAGTCAAAGTCTTCTAAGTCGCTATGGCCTGCTTAAAATATAGTCAGAGGCAGAGACTTCTATTTTCCATACCTACCCTAACACTTATTTTTTAAATGCTTCCCAATCCTTCATAAATTGGGCTATCCCATTGGTAGTCAGTGGATGTTGCGTCATTTTTTCAAATAAATTATCCGGAATAGTCGCAATGTGAGCACCAAGTTTTGCAACAGCTTCAACATGTGCCGAATTACGAATACTAGCTGCGATGATTTCAGCTTCAAAATCATAAATATCAATAATCGTGCGCAAATCTGCAATCAGTTGATAGGCATCTGTTCCGATATCTTCCAAACGTCCAACAAAAGGACTGATGAAGGTAGCTCCAGCTTTCATAGCCATGAGTCCTTGAGAAACTGTAAAAATCAAGGTAACATTCGTTTTAATTCCCTCTTTTGAAAGGACAGAGACTGCTTTTAAGCCTTCCGTTGTCATTGGAATTTTGACAACAACATTATCAGCCCATTTAGCAATATCCCGTGCTTCTGCAATCATTTCAGGTGCTGTCAAGCCAGTAACCTCTGCACTAACAGGACCACTTACAATCTCACAGATTTCTTGAATAACCGTTTTAAAATCGCGTCCTTCACGTGAAATAATTGTTGGGTTAGTTGTTACGCCATCCACAACCCCTAATTCATTAATTGCTTTGATAGCCGCCACATCAGCTGTATCTAAGAAAAATTTCATACCACATGTCCTCCTAGGCTTCTTCATTTAAGCCTTTATTACAAATAGCACTTGTCATTACAACAAGTAGATCAAATACAACAATGGTCATCATGAAGGGCATCCAGCCAAACTGACCAATTTTACCTAAAATACACATTGGAATTCGATAATTCCTGAGCCTAAAAATTGAAACTGCTCTCTTTTACGAATCAAGAAGTGAAAAAATTGCAAGTCACAACCAACTCAACTGAAACCTTTTCTACCCACACCATATCTATATCTTAGAGGTCTATACATCCAGCCGTCAGGGCACCTGATTCTGCTGCTAAAACAATGTAGGCACAATCATCAATAACACGTTGGAACTAGCTGAGTCACATAAGAACCAAAGAGACTTTGAACTATTCAAATCTTTGGTTAATCTTGATTCGTTGGCAAGGAACTTACCGACTCCTATTCTCTATTATAGTAAAAATTTAAAGCGTTTTCAAAAAAGACTAGAAAAATCTACAAAATTCAGATCAGCAAGAGCTGTTCTAAAATTTGCTCTTGTTTTTTAGCTCGTCTAAATATATCGTTTTATATTATAAGTAGTTTTAGGAAGTCATGAATTGCTTAAATTGTCCAGTTCCGAATGGACAACTGTATGCTTCACCACTATCAAAAAAAGCCGCCCAGTCATATAGGCAGCTATTTTTGATAGAAAATACTATGATTAATCTTTTTTGAGACTTCCTGCGCGGGTGCGGGTGCGAGCGTAAGCAGTCAGCAAGACAGTTCCGATGACAGCTACTGTCGCAGAATTCACCAGAATTGCTACAATACTTTGAGCAATAACCTTATTGACCGGCTCACCAGACACAATCACGTCACCAATCGGGCCGATTAGCCAAGCGATCGCATTGGCTCCAAACTGAATCAAGTTAAAGCGGATAATGTCCTTGACTTCAAATTTTCCTTCTTCCACTTGGAAGAATTTTCTAAAGAAGCCAACTAATAGACCGAAGACTCCACTGCCAGCAATCCAGAACCACCAAAGTCCGCCACCGCTCATAGCGTCTTTAATGGCATGACCAATGAAGCCCATCAGGAAACCGACGATTGGGCCAAAGATGACGCTAAAAAGAGCTTGCAGGGGGTATTGAAGCTGGATGCTAGTATTGGGTACAGGCGTTGGGATATTGATCATTCCGATAACCACGAATAGAGCTGCTCCAATTCCTGTTGCGACTACGTTTCTGATTGTATTATTTTTCATTTTCTTCTTCCTTAATTTTCAATTCTCTTGATTTCAATATGCCATTGGGCACCGACGCCAACATTGTAGGCCTTAGCAAAGGAACCTTGGTTAATCGCTAAGCCAACCCGATAGAGGGAGTTAATATAGAGGATAGGCTGACCGATGCGGACATCCGCAAAGGACTTGCCATAGGTCACTTGGTTTTGATAAACCAGCATGTCATTGTTGTAGATGGTAACCTCGAAGCGGTCACCAAATTCCGGTTTCAAGGTGCAGAATTCCTCGCGAGTGATAGAGGTCCAGAGAGAGCCGAAACGAACATCCAGGATATCAATAGCTCCGCTGACATAATTATCCGCAAGGGTGGTTTCGACTACCTGAATTTCGACAATGTCTTCAACTTTAAGCTCTGGTCCAACCTCTTCAAAGCTGATATGGCCGCTGGCTAGCTTGGCACCCGTATAGGCATAGACATCACGGCCGTGGAAAGTATAAGAATGCTCCGTATCCTTGCGGCGATTTTCCACTTCAGAAATTTCCCGAATGGCCTCAATTCCAACATGCTTCTTGATGAAAGACAGGGTCCCATTGTCAGGCGTGACGATGTACTGGCCCTTTTTAGTCTTGGCTACCACACTCTTACGCTTGGAGCCCACACCCGGATCCACTACTGACACAAAGGTCGTTCCTGCTGGCCAGTAATTAACTGTCTGAAAGAGACGATAGCTTCCCTCAAAGATATTGTAAGGGGTGATATCGTGAGTCAGATGATGAATTTTCAGAGTGGGCGACTCTTCTAGCGCCACTCCGATCATGGCTGACACAGCTCCATCTACCAGACCAAAGTCCGATTGGAGTACGAGTAAATTGTTCATATTTTCTCCTTAGTTATATTTTCAATGGTATTTAGACCGAAGCTGACTTGGAAAATCTCGCTTTAAGGATTTTCCTTCCTAACAAGGCACCAAGTAAAGCGCCCAGTAAAATGCTGGCTACAAACCAAAAGGACTAAGCTGGGTTCTGGCTTAAGTATGACTTTCTCAATATAAGCCTGAGTCTTTCCTCTGGCAAGAAGACTAGCTTCATACTGCTTGGGCGCCAGCCACATTAGGAAAATAGGACCCGCTGTGCTAAAACTGAAAACCATAAAAGCCAGCAAGCTTCTAACAGTCTTTTGATAGCTGCCTGACCGAGCTAAAAGATCCGCTAAAACACCGCAAATCAAACCTGGTAGAAAGGCTCCAAAGCCATGTCGACTAATCAGAAAGAAGAGACCTAGCAGACAGCCTAAGCCGCTGATTAGACCGAAGGTCTTTATTTTCTCAGTATAGAAGATAAACAGAACTCCGCCAAAGAAAGCTGTAAAAGCTGGAGCGTAAAACATATTGCCTGAGCGGTCAAATAGAAGCCCAACCAAGACGCCTAAGATCATGGCTAGGAAATAAAAGAGGTAAAAGAAGCCAGCCTGCTTCAGTTTGTCTTTTCTTATAGAGTATAGCATAAGCCTTCCTTTCCCGCTAGTCAGCTTGACAGTAACTGCCAATCAACTCCTGAATGAGCTCTATGTGAGTATAGTAGTCAGCAATTTTCACATTCTCATCTCCGCCATGGTCTCGGCTGTTAGCATTGCCAAGTCCGAAAGCCGCCATAGGAACCTCCAAGGCTGCATAGACCGTGTGCATAGGACCAGTTCCAGCTGAGGTCGGCAGAACAGAGATGCCCTCTTGATAATAATCTTTAGCTAGCTCGATAAGATTGAGAATGGAAGGCGCACTCATGTCGCTGCGATAGCTCATCTCTCCTAAGGTATAGGTCAGCTTAACCGCTGGATAGCCATTCTTGTCCAGCTGCTGACGAATCTTGTCTAACACATCCTCTGGCTCCAGACCTGGCACCAGACGAACCTCCATCTTGGCCTGAGCCTCTGAAGGCAAAATGGTTTTAACCCCTTGGCCTTGATAGCCTGATCCGAAGCCTTCAATATTCAGCGAAGGCTCAAAGTAAAAGCGACGGAGAAATTCCTTCCGCTCGTCCAATAGAACTGGTAATTTCAAGCCATAGACTTGATTCAACTCTTCAGGAGTCCGCAGGGCATATTCCTCAATTAGGGCCAGCTCCCGTTCATTAGGCTCTTGAACCTGCTCATAGATGCCTTCAACTAAGATGCGGCCGTCTGGACTGCGCAAGCTGGATAAAGCATTGAGCAAATACCAGGAAGCGGAATTGATAACGCCACCGAAGCTGGAATGAATGTCTAAATCTGCACTTTTGACCGTCATGTCAAAGGTAACAATTCCCTTGTTACCACCCGAGATTTCCAGCTGTCCTAGATTGTTGCGACTGCCTTGCTCCCAGACCAGCAAATCCGCTCTTCGTAGGCGTTTGCGATGCTTGGCCAGATATTTATCCAAGTCTGTCGAAGCAGACTCTTCTGCCCCTTCCATCATAAAGATGATATTGACTGGCAAATCACCATGCTCTCGAATATACTTGTGAACAGCCGTCAGACGAGCGGTAATGTGCCCCTTGTCATCATCCACTCCTCGCCCATACATGACCCCGTAATGAACTGACAGTGTAAAGGGATCATTGGTCCAAGGCTGGTCATTATCTGCCGGCACTGTATCGTAGTGATTGTAGAAAATAATGGTCTTAGCAGCAGGATTTGAAGAAAGAAACTCCGCCAAAATAAATGGAGCAGTATAGCTGTCGTCAATCATGACCTTGGCACCTGCAGCTGTAAAAATCTCTCCTAAATAATTGGCTACTTCCTGCAAGCCAACCTGCTGGGCAAAGATCGATTTTTTAGAGATCAAGGTCCGTAGCACTTCAAAATAGTGCTGGGCTACCTCGTCGTTTTCAAATTTCTTGATTTGTTCAGTCTCAGTTGAGAAAGGCATGCGTTACTCCTATTAACAGCAGATAAAGGGCTGGGGAAATAAGCTTCCCCGCCCTTATCGTATTTCTTGTATCAAAGTCTAGTCAGCCAAATTGCAGACCGAACTTGATGGGATTTCTTACTTGATGTCTTTTGCATCTGGCAGGTAAGAGCCGCCAAAGAATTCTTGTGATAGTTTTTCAAGCGTACCATCCTCATAGAGTTCCTTGATTCGCTTGTTGACAAATTTTTGCAGGTCTTCCTGACCGCTTGCAATAATCGGATAGACATAAGGTTGCTGGTCGCTTGGAAGCTCAATCACTTCCAGATTATTCAAGCCTTGGTCTTTGATAATAGACTCTACAGTGATGCGCTCAAAAATCTTATAGTCCGTACGGCCGTCATTCAGATTGGACAAGATTTGCTGAATGGTTCCGTCTGTATAATTGATTTTTGTTGGGTTATCGCTATGTTCCTTGTTGTAGTCCTCTAGTTGCTGAGCTGTTGAAGTCCCCTGAACAACCTCAGTAGACTTGCCGCCAATGTCATCCAGCGATTTGATGCCCTCACCCTTACGGACAACTAAAACTGTTGGATTTTTCGCATATGGACTAGCATAGAGATATTTGTTAGCCCGTTCTTCGGAATAGCTGATATTATTGGCACCGATCTGGTAGCGGTCGCTGTCCAGACCTGAGAATATAGAAGCCCACTTGGTCTTATTGAAATTGACTTCATACTTGTCTGAATCCTTAAAGATAGCACGAAGGACTTCGATATCGTAGCCAGTCAGTTTACCGTCTTTATCCTCGTATGAAAATGGTTTGGTCGTTCCTACAGTTCCGACTTCTACCTTTATTTTCTCTGTTTTCTTCTCACTTGATGATGAGCAAGCCACCAAGACACCAATAGCCAAGACACTAACAGCTGCCAGAGAGAAGTATTTCAAGGTTTTCTTCAGGTTCATATTTCGAATTCCTCCTAAAAAGTCTTTCTTTATCATATCAAATAAGGAGAAGCTTGACCATTATATATTTTTTATGGAAGTGATAGCTTTTCTTTATCAGCTTTGAGGCAGTCATTCACTAGACTTTCTGCCTGTAGTGCTGCAAGAGAAAGAGGGCACTTTCGACATAGTAAGGAACGGAAACTTTGAAGGCTTCGTCGTCAATGACCATGCTGTCGTGATGGAGGTCAGGAGCATTTTCTGCCCCATTTGAGCCGATAAAGGCAAAGACACCTGGAAGCTTCTCCTGATAAAAGGCAAAATCTTCTCCAGCCGAGGATGGACTGGCTGACAGGACCTCTGCCAGATTCTGTGAGTGCTCATAGAGCAGCTCGGCCAATTCGGGGTCATTATAGGTCACTGGCGGAGTATGGTCCCAAGAAATCCTAACCTGGGCACCAAAATTCTCTGCTGTATTCTCTACAATTCGGACAAAGTCTTCCTTGAGACGCTGCTGCAAGGTCGGATTGAAGCTACGAATCGTTCCTTCAAAAAAGCCCGACTGCGGCAGTACATTCCAAGTTGCCCCCGCTTCGATATGAGTTACAGACAAGACAGCTGCTTCAAAAGGAGACACTGTGCGGGTCACTAGAGCCTGCAGGTTTTGAATCATACTAGTCAAGGTCAATACTGTATCAACACCCAAATCTGGTCTAGCCGCATGGCTGCTGACTCCTTCTACCTCCACCTTGAACTTCTCAACCCCAGCCATCATGGCTCCAGCTTTAAGTGCCAGCTGCCCCGCCTTAAGCTGAGGCATATTGTGAAAGCCGATAATAGCAGACACATCGTCCAGCAGACCTGTCGCAAGAACCTGACTGGCTCCCTGAGAAGTTTCCTCAGCAGGCTGGAAAATCAGACGGATTGTCCCTCTCAAATCTCCTTCCACAGCCTTGAGCAGCTCCGCTGCCCCCAAGAGGCTGGTCTGGTGAAAATCATGGCCGCAAGCGTGCATAACGCCTGAATTCTGACTGGCGTACGGCAGACCTGTCTGCTCCAAAATGGGCAGAGCATCGATATCTGCTCTCAGGGCAATAATGGGCTTGCCAGAGCCAATCTCGGCAACCAAGCCCGTTTTTAGATTGGATTCTAAAATCCTAATCTCCAAATCTTCCAAATAGCCTTTTAGGAAAGCCGTCGTCTCAAATTCCTGCCCAGACAGCTCTGGATGCTGATGAAGATAATGCCGCGTTTGCATTAGTTTATCATAAAATTTTTTCATGGCAGACTCCTTTACTCGAATACACCTATCTATCATTCAGTATAGCACAAAGCTGGACGAGGACACAAAAATAGAGAGCAAATAATCAATAATTAGCCCTCTAATTTTTGTACTATGACTTTTGTACTTTACCATACTTAGCTGCATTGGTAAATACAGTTTGAGACTTCTCATCACAGAAAAACCTGTAGCTCCAACTACAGGTCAAGTATCTTTAGAATCCATCTACATTCGTATAGATTTTTTGGACATCTTCGTCGTCTTCCAAAACGCTATAAAGTTTTTCAAAGGTTTCGAGGTCTTCACCAGTCAACTCTACTTCAGACTGAGGAATCATTTCAAGCTCGGTTACTTGGAATTCTTGAATGCCAGATTCACGCAGAGCCACGATAGCCTTGTGAAGGTCAGTTGGCGCTGTATAGACAGTGACGCGTCCTTCTTCTGCTTCAACATCATCAACATCCACATCCGCTTCAAGCAGCTGTTCAAAGACGCTGTCAGCATCGTCCCCTGCAAAGACAATCACACCTTTATTATCAAACAAATAGGCTACAGAGCCGCTAGCTCCCATATTACCGCCATTTTTACCAAAAGCAGCACGGACATTGGCTGCAGTCCGATTGACATTTGAAGTCAGAGTGTCGACAATCAGCATAGAACCGTTTGGCCCAAATCCTTCATAGCGGCCTTCAGTAAAGGTTTCGTCAATGTTTCCTTTTGCCTTATCAATGGCCTTGTCAATGACATGCTTCGGCACCTGAGCCTGCTTAGCTCGGTCAATAACGAATTTCAAAGCTGTGTTAGACTCTGGATCTGGATCACCTTTTTTAGCTGCTACATAGATTTCCACACCAAACTTAGCATATACTTTTGAGTTCGCGCCGTCTTTGGCCGTTTTCTTTGCCACAATATTGGCCCATTTACGTCCCATTGGAGATTCTCCTTTTGATAAATTACATTTTTAATCTTTCTTATTATAACACAGGGAATCAGAAAAATCACTAAGAAAAAATGATAGCTTCTAGAAGATTCAGCTTGCATTCTTCAACTCTTGTTAGCCTGAAATCGAGACAAAATTGATTTCTGTTTTTCATTCCATAAAAAATCCAGTCGCTAAAAGAGCAACTGGACGGTACATTCTATTTCCCGAAACCGGCAGGTCTGTCATAACGGACCTTTACCGAAATCCATCAAAAATATCACTGATCATTTTTCACAATAGGCAAATCCGGTCTGCACCTGCTTAAGCAGGCAAAAACATCCTCTATTCTGCCATCTAAAAAAGTGATATCTACTCGGACAGACTTGCCATGATAAGGCTTGACATATAGGTAGTCTCTCCGATAGTACCTGACTCCCAGTCGAAAAGAAGCCTGCCCATCAGAAGTTCTTCCACAAGCCGGCCGGTAAAAGACACTTTCCAGTTGATTCCAAGCAAAGCTATGCTCTTTCAAGAAAGCACCTCGCACGGTCAAGCCCCATTCTGTTCCTGCAAGAACAAAGCACTTTTTTCTCAGCTTGCGACCCGCATGGACTATTGCAAAGATTTCGACTACAACAGTCATGAAAAAAGCAAGTATAAAAGGCAAACTGAACGAGCTTATTCCTGCTCCAGGCATGGCCTTTTCGAAAGAAAATAGTATAAAGTAAGCTAAAGTTCCGAAAATAAGGCTTAAGGCTAAAAAGACAGATGCCAAGATGACTATGGTCAAATAGAGTCCTCTACGATAGCGAAAAGCAAACAATAAAGGCATGGCTTTTCCCTTCTTTCTCAGCTAATCGTTTTGCTTATGCTTTACTGAGGCGCCTTAAACTCATCTTCATCTATAGTGTTCCAGTCAGAATATTGAGTATCTGTTTGAACATCCAAACTTCCTTCTTCACCTTTATAAGATAAACCTAGCTTAAAGTCTTTTAAGAATAAGGTCTTTTTATCCAAGTGTACTTCTAACTTTTTATCCATATCCGCCTGAGTAACACCTGTCAATTCTAGTTTGAATTCTTCACCAAAGAGCCCCAGTAAATCAGCATTTTTACTACTTAATTTAAAGATATATTCATCACCGCTTTCCTTTACAGTGACATCATCAGCCATTTGATAAAAGCCATCCATAAGTTTGAAATAATCGGGCTGAACATAATAATCTGCACCGCTTCCCATTTCTTGCTTAGACCAGGTTCCATTTTTAGAAGAACGAGTATACAAAAGTTTATTCTCTCCGCCTGGCATAATCGCTTCTTGATAACTCTCCTGACCACTCTCTTTTCCATCTATGACTAAATGCCCCTTGGCCAGCTCATCCGTGCTTTTATCATAGAGAAGGTCTCCGCTCATCGTTTGAGTTTTATTGGAACCATCTACAGTGATAGATAATTTCACCTTCATTTTCATTGAAGTTAGATCTTCATTCGCAGTTTCTGCTTTCTCCAAGAGTTCTTCAATATCGTCAGAAGAAGTATTCTTTTGGCTCTCACGGGAGCTATTCTCAGTCCCACCCTGATTCTTTTGAGAATGCTTCTGCCCAATTAAACTACAAGCCCCTAAACTAAGCGTAAGCAAGGCTGTAAGGGCCATAAAGGTAATCTTTCTGAATTTCATGAGTCTTCCTCCTTTGAGACATGGATATGAAAGATAATCATTCAATCAAGCCCAGCAATGTTTTATTGACCGAATGTTAGCTTTCATACCTACAGTCAAACCGCTAAAAAGCAAATCATGCTCCTTAGTTAAAACAAGTTTATTCATTTATTATACCATTTTTTATTTACCGTCGCAAACAAAGCAAAAAGGCTGAACATTCAGCCTTACTTGTCTTTCATAATCGGAACCCGTCCAAAATTCTGTTCCCTAAGTGCAGAGTTGCCTAGTTGATAGACCTTATCAGCCTGCTGGGTCAAACCGTCCCATGGCTCCTTGCCGATACGGCTGACCAATTCAACTTTTCCTTTAAGCTGGGACAAATGCTGACGCCCCTGCTCGGAAAAGCCTAAAATATGAATGCCTGATGGAAGCTCTTCTTGTCTAGCTCCGACCAGGATATAGGTCAAAAGACGCCGAACCCGAGCCTTAGTATAGCGCTTTGTCGCCACCTGCTCAACCAGCTCTTCTATGGTCTCACTGCTTTTCAAGGCCTCTCTAATCCTAACGGCCAATTCCTGATTGACTTGATAAAAGTCTGTCAAATCCGGACTTGTCACTATCTGGTAACGGAGATAAGGAAAAAGGTCCGACCAGGTCACCTTGGGAGCCGTTTCAATCAAGTGATAGGCTGGAGTGAATTTTTTGAGAAAGTCTGGCTGATCCAGATTCTGACGAAGGGCAGTTGCGGAGACGAATGCTTGATTAGCTGATAAGGAATGATAGCCAGCTCCCTGACGTTGAATCGGGCACAGCTTTATAGTTTTTCCCGCCACAGCCTTGGCATAAGCCAAGCCCAAGATATGATTGGGAGTAGAGCCTGAGAAATTGAGCCCTGCAAACTCCTGCCACATGGCCTGAGTCTTTTGAGGATAGGATAGGGAATCAGGTAGACCAGCCAAATAAGCCTCCATCTGCTCTGCCTTTTGACCATAGATCTTGGAAATACTCTCATAATCCAGCACTTCCTCGGTCCCAAAAGTCAGCTGTTCGATACCCAGTCTCTCTAAGATGTCTACTGCCCCCTTGGCGAAAAAGTCTGCCGCCTGAACGCTAACCAAGAAAGGCAGCTCAAGGACCAGATCGGCTCCAGCTTCTAAAGCCATCTGTGCCCGAGTCCACTTGTCCACGATAGCCGGCTCCCCTCGCTGAACAAAATTGCCGCTCATAGCGATAATTTTCAGACCAGAAGCCTGCTCCAGCAGATATTTGTGCCCATTATGAAAAGGATTAAACTCTGCGATAATACCGGTGACTGTCATCTCATTTCTCCGCCACAAAGAACCAGCGAGCGCTCTTGTCGGTAGGTTCCTTGTCCTCAAAGTCCGCGTAAACCTTGATATTCTTAAAACCAGCCTGCTCCAGCAAGATATCATAGGTCAGAATCTCATAGGTCCGCTCCTCATGCACCTCATCATGGCGCGTGAAACGCCCATCCTCATCTTGGACAAAGAAGGTTAGCTCATGCACGATTGAATGAGGCGGTTCGTCCTCATAGGAATCCCACACCATGGCAAAGGTTTCAGCATTTTCATGATAAGAATAGCCTGGAAAAACCTCGTCAATCTGGTAAATCGAGTGCACGTCAAAGATAAAGCGGCCACCCTCATTTAGATGCTGGTAGACTTGAGTGAAGACCTGACCGACATTGACTTCGTCCTCCATATAGCAAATCGAGTCTGAATAACAAGTCACCAAATCAAACCGACCGACACCACTCAAATCCAGCATATTACCTTGTATAAAGGGAATGTCCAAACCGGCCTCTCTGCTACGCTTTTCTGCCAAATCCAGCATTTCCTGACTCAGATCCAGCCCTGTCACCTCGAAACCCGCTTGCTTAAAATAAATAGACTGAATGCCCGTTCCACAGGCCAGCTCCAGCAGCTTTTTCTTATCCTTGGGAAAATGACGCAGGCTGAAATCTGTCCACTTCTCATACAAAGAATCATCCATAATCGCATCGTAAACCGACGCGAAGGTTTCATAAGTTGCCATACTTTTCCTTTCAAAAATAGCCCAGCCAGCAGGCTGACTGAGCTAAATTCTGCTTTCTGCCTAAGGGCAAAAAATCACTTGTTTTTTTCTTCCAATAAGGCTGCAACATCCACACCAGTTGCTTCGTGCCATAACTTTTCCAGATTGTAATGCGCCCGCATTTCCTCAGAAAAGACATGGACGACGATGCCTCCCAAGTCTAAGAGTACCCAGCCACCAGCTGCATCACCCTCAACATGACCAGCAGAAACACCCGCCGCTGCAGCTTTCTCACGGATATTTTCAGCGACCGCATCCAGCTGACGACTGTTCATAGAGCTGACGATGACAAAGTAATCTGTCACAGTAGTCAGACCTTGCAAGTCCAAAGCCACAATATCTTCTGCACGCTTTTCATCAGCCGCTTTCACGACCAGTTCTAATAATTCTTGTTCTTTCATAGTTCCTCTTTAATTAAAAATGTTTTTGTAATCTAGAACTTCCGCAAAACGTCCGTCCCAAATTTTTTGATAAAAAGTATTTATTTTTTCTGCCGAAGCCTCTTCTCCATCAAAAGTTGTAAAAGCACCTTCTGGAATAACAAGTTTATAATCAAATTCAAATCCAACTTTAACTGATGCATCTACACAATATTCCGTCTGCATGCCACATAAAACCAGACGACCAATATCTTCTTTATCCAAGTAATCCTTCAAACCTGTCTCTTTAAAAATACTATTACACTTCTTCTGAAAGACCTTTTCATCTGACTTTCGATTCAAGAGAGGAGACAACTGCCAATCTTCCAATGCATTGTCTTCTGGATTTTCCATATGCTGAATATAGATAATTTCGGCACCTTTACTCCTAGCCTGATGCTGCAGAAAGGAAATTTTATCCATCATTTTATCAGACTGAAAACCTGTCTCCACTAAGATATTTTGTACATCTATAATGATTAGAGCTGTTTTCATTCTTCTATTTCCTTCAAATATCCTACAAAGGCATTATAGGTCTCCAAGGTCTGCGGATAGATGGGCATTCCTTTGTGAGCCAAATGCTCTACTGTCCTTGCTGTTTCGTAGGCCACAGCCTGATTGAGCGACCGTTGAGCCAGCTCTCTAGCCTTATCCACTCCGGGAAAGTCCCGGTTGTGCTCGATATAGTCAGCGACATAGACGACCTTGTCCAGCTCAGACATGGTGCCATTGCCCACTGTATGAATCTCAATGGCTCGCAGAATCTCAGCATCTTTCAAACCCATGTCTTCCTGAATCTTGTAAATACCCACCATGCCATGCCAGACATTATTGCCCCAGTTTTTCAGGTCAGGGTCCAGCTGATATTTGTCAATCAAGGATAGGAAATCCTCATCCGAGACCTTTTTCGCATAGTCGTGCAGGAGTCCTGCCAGACCAGCTTTTTCGACGTCAAGACCGAAGCGCTCCGCTAATTCACGAGCAGCCTTTTCCACGCCCAGACAATGCCGCAGGCGCTTCTCGGGTATGACTGTTTCCATCTTATCCAGCAAGGCCTCACGGCCCATACTGATATAGCTTTCATAGGTCATAGATAAAGCCCTTCTTTCTCGATATAGTCTAAGACTGGCTGAGGCAGCAGGAAATTAGGAGTCCGTCCCTGAGCCAGAAAATCCCGCACTATACTGGAGGAAATATCCATAAGCGGCACATCCACCCAGATGACAGGGTAAGAAGTCCCCGCCTTGTAACGCGGCCGCTGAACTCCTACAAACTGAACCAGCTCAACCAACTCATCAATGCGGTACCACTTGGGCAGGTAGTCCACCATATCCGCACCGATAATAAAGAAATAGTCCGTATCGGGATGCTGCTCTGTCAGCAGTTTCATGGTGTCATATGTATAAGAAATCCCCTTTCGCTCCAGCTCAATGGGCTCAATCCCTAGGCCTTCAATACCCTCAATAGCCAGCTCCAGCATTTTCAGCCGATGCTTTTCATCGATAGTCTCTTTCTTATCCACATGGGGTGGCTCATACTCTGGCATAAGCAGAAGCTGATCCAAGCCTAACTGTTGCCGGACCTGATCCGCCACAACCAAATGAGCATTGTGGACAGGATTGAAATTCCCACCTAAAATGCCAATCTGCTTGCGTTTTTTATCTTTAACTTCTGGTTCTAAATCCACCTTGGTAAAGGGGGTCAGTAATTCAATAGCCATAGGCTGACATCTCCACAGAAATTTTTTCTTAAATTTGCTTGACTTTGACAGAGAGTTTGCGATTTTCCTTTTTGCTGGACTGCTTGTAGAGGATTAAGATCCGGCCAATCTTCTGCACTGTATCCACTCCGATTTCCTCTTCCAGAATCTCCGCAACTTCATGGATATTCTCATCCGTATTTTGCAAGAGCGTAACCTTAATCAGTTCTCGTGCGTCCAGTGCCTGACGGACGCTGGTTTTGATTTGGTCGTTGAGTCCATTTTTCCCAATCTGAATGATAGGCTTGAGACTATGTGCCTGACTGTTGAGAAAGGCGCGTTGTTTTGATGTTAGTGTCATGTTCTTCTATAAGGCTTGAGACAGTTAGGACCTGTTTATCTCATCACTGTTCACAGCCTTTTCCTTCCTTATTTTAAGGGGAGTTATTCCCCTTGGTTTCTTGAGTATTAAATAATAGCTTTCCGAGTGACAACCGCCACACCCTCTGGCGCCCATCCGGCTACTCGGGCAGGTCCACTGACGCGAATCCAACCCAGACCAGAGAAGACGATATCTGTCTTGTCCTTGATAGTAAATTCATGCTTGACCAAAGCTGGAAACTCTTCCTTTTCCTCGCCAACCGGTGGCACCAAGAGACTGCCGACATGCTTGTCATAAAAGCCGCTAGCACCTTCCAACTTGGTCCGGTGAAGCTTGAGCTCATTGTCAAAATAAGCCGTGAATCCCTGCTTGTCACCTGCCACAAAGTCAAAGCGGCCTAGGCCACCCAAAAAGAGGGTTTGATTTGGATTAAGCTGGTAGGTTTTGGGCTTGATTTCCTTTTTGGGACTGATGTATTTGAGATTCTTAGCAGTAAGATAGTGAGCCATCTGATGACGATGGATAATGCCCGGCGTATCATAGATATGACTGCCATCCGCCAAAGGAATCTCGATTTTATCCAGAGTTGTTCCCGGGAAGCGTGAAGTCGTAATAATATCCTTATCGCCCGTGATTTCCTGAATAATGGCGTTAATCAAAGTAGACTTGCCCACATTGGTCACGCCAACCACATAAACATCACGTCCCTTGCGGCAATGCTCGATTTTGTCAATCAACTCCTTAATCGCCTGCTTGTTCTGAGCAGAGGTCAGGACCACATCAACTGGACGCAAACCTTCTTCATGAGCTCGCTCCGTCAGCCATTGGGTCACCTTGCTATCCTTGACCGACTTAGGCAGAATGTCCTTTTTATTCCCAACCAAGAGAACATCGTTTCCAGCAACAAAGCGAGGCAGGCCAGGGATAACCGATCCATTAAAGTCAAAAATATCGACAACATTGACGACCAAGGCGTCGCTATCTCCAACCTCATGCAAAAGCCGCAGAAAGTCATCATCCGTCAGCTGGACATCGCTAATTTCATTATAATGGCGCAAGCGGAAACAGCGCTGACAATAGAGTTCACCCGTCTCCAAGCCTTTTTCTAGAGCTGACTGGGGCGTGTAGCCTAGCTTGCCCTTATCTTCTGTTTGAATAGTAGCTCCGCAGCCGATACAGAGAAGTTCTTCCATGCTTAAATTCCTTTTTTGTATTGAATAGGGCCGTATTTTTCAGTGATTTTCTTGAGCACACGGCGTTCACGCGCTCGATTGATCTGGGTCTTGATGGAGTCATGCTCAACCAGTGGTTTAACCAAAATCGAACGAATCCCGGCCCGATGAGCAGCTCGAATATCCGTCATGAGCTGGTCGCCCACCATGACCACTTCCTTTTTTTCAAAATGAAAAAGCTTGAGTGCCCGGTCAATTCCCCAGGTGAAGGGTTTCATCGCCCAGTAGATATAGTCAATTTCAAATTTTTCCACAGCCCGCTTGACTCGTTTTTGGTTATTATTGGACACCACAATAATCCGAATGCCCGCGTCCCGCAAATCATGGAGCCACTTCTTCATCTCTGGGGTCCCATCAGGATTATTCCAAGCAATCAGGGTATTATCCAAATCCACCAAAACAGCTTTGATTCCCTGTTTTTTCAAACTCTCTACTGTCAAATCGTAAACTGCCTCGACCGCAAAGTCCGGCATATAATCTTCAATCGCCACATCTCTCTCCAAAAATTCGTATTCTCATTATTATAGCATAAAATGGGCTTTTTGGCACTCATGGTCCTATTTCTTCTAGAGCGAATAGGTGATGTTCACTTTTCTATTTTTCAAACAAATAAAAATAGCTCCCCAAATGGGGAACTTCATCTTAAAATGGGACAAAAACTCATACTCACAGTCTAGGCCAGTGGCCATCTTTTTCTTTCCGTAATTTTAATTCATAAAATTCTTGAAGATCGAGAATAATACCGGTAGCACCCTCTGCTTCACCTTTTTTAATGTGAAGAACCTTAGAAAATTTCTGAAAATCCTTCTCCTCAACACCCGGGGCAATACGAATATCAACAGATTTCCATTCATCATTTTTCTCTTCATAGCCTACTAATGCAACTAGAAAATCTGTTCCTATTTTATACTCACCGGTTAATAACATTGCTATATCATTAAAAAGACCGTCGTAGTAGCTAGGATTCGACACTGCAAACAATATAATATCTTCTCTCTTGAGCTCTCCATCAACACTAGCTAGGGGAATCTCATCTACATGCTCAAGCATCGGAAGAACGGTTTCATGTCTTAATGAAGCAATGCTTAAAGAATTGTTGTATGGAGAAGATGGATTCATAATTTTGCTATAGCTATTCACATACTCTGCGACTACTCCCAAAAGGAACAAGAAGAAATAACTAACTACAAATAGTAAAGTACGTGTTTTTCCGAAAAATAAGAAACAAATTAAGGAACAAATAATTAAAAATAATACAAAGAGAATAATTGTATGAGGGTGGGAAAATACTCTTATGAGATTATCATATGCAATTTCCCATAATTTTTGATGATATAAATTTAGATATTCTTCCACTATAGGCTCTCCTCTTACGCATTTTTTGATTTTGAACGATTATTTGAAAACTTATGGTTTACTAATTACATCATTATATCATCTTTGAGGCTTTTTGGCACTTACAGCCTCAAGTGTTACAAAAAGGAAAAAAGATGATATTATAGTGGTGATAGTATAAATGTTCTGGAGGTTTGTATGGCAGAAAAAAACAGGCAGATGCAAGTTGTTTCCCCTCTTTTGCAAAAGATTATCAACTGGTCGTCCGCCATTGGCGCTCTAGGAACGGTGGCCTTTTGTCTTTGGGCATATTTCGCAGGCATTCTCCAGTCCAAGGAAACTCTCTCAGCCTTTATCCAGCAGGCAGGTATCTGGGGACCTCCTCTCTTTATCTTCCTGCAGATTCTACAGACGGTCGTGCCCATTATCCCTGGCGCCCTGACCTCTGTCGCTGGTGTTTTCATCTACGGCCATATCGTCGGCACCATTTATAACTATATCGGTATTGTCATTGGCTGCGCCATTATATTTTATCTGGCGCGCACCTACGGTCCGGCTTTTGTTCAGTCTGTCGTCAGCAAGCGTACTTATGATAAATATATCGGCTGGCTGGATAAGGGCAACCGCTTTGAGCGCTTCTTTATCTTCATGATGATTTGGCCCATCAGTCCAGCCGACTTTCTCTGCATGCTGGCCGCCCTGACCAAGATGACTTTCAAAAAGTACATGTTGATTATCCTTCTCTGCAAGCCCATCACCCTCGTCATCTATACCTACGGATTGACCTATATCATTGATTTTTTCTGGAAAATGGTCTCCAAATAAAAAGAAGTTGAATTGAACCGTACCCCAAAAGTTAGACAGAAAAAATCTAACTTTTGGGGTGTTTTTAAATGAAACTAACTTATGAGGATAAAGTTCGAATCTATGAACTAAGAAAACAAGGAATCAGCTTAAAGCGACTTTCAGAAAAATATGGAATGAACCTTTCAAAACTTTTGACATCCCAACCTCTTTCTAAAACTTTACTTATTACAGCACAAACCATAAAGAAAAATCAGCCAGTTTTGACTGATTTTCGTCTCATGATTAAGCAAAGATTTTATTCTGGCGATACCAAAATCTTGATCTGCGCCTTGTCCTGAGTCAGCTCGATAAAGCCTTCTTGCACAATATCCTCCAGTTTAATCTTCTTTGTCACAAGCTTATCAGCAGAGAAATAACCCTGCTCCATCAGTTCCAGCACCTTAGGGAAAATATGCCGATAGGCGATAATACCCTTAAGCGATTTTTCTTGAATGGCAAATTCATTAGGGTTGATGCTAGCTTCTCGTTCCCAGATAGAAACCACCATACATTCTCCAGCCTTGTGAACAGCAGCCAAAGCTTGTCCCAGCACAACCGGCACCCCAGTCACTTCATAAGACACATCTGCCCCGCCACCAGTTAAACGATGAATAGCAGCTACCACGTCTTCGCCTTCTTCTGGTCGCACAATAATCGCCCCAAGCTCCTCTGCCTTGGCTTGGCGTTCTGGAGATAATTCAACTCCATAAATCTTAGATGCACCGGCTGCCCGCAAAGCCTCAATAATCAAGAGCCCGATTGGTCCCAAACCGAAGACAACCGCTGTATCGCCCGTCTTAAGAGCTGACTGACGGACCGCGTAAACAGCCACAGCAGCAGGTTCTGTCAAGGCTGCCTGCTCATAGCTAAGGCTGTCTGGAACTTTGTGAACAATGTCTCCGTCCAAAACACAGTATTTGGCAAAACCACCGTCTGCCGCCAAACCGACAAAGTTTAGATTAGGATCCAGATTATAATCACCGACAAGATTATGCTTAGCCAAAATGGGCTCAACTGTCACCCGATCGCCAACCTTGACCCGTGTCACTGCACTGCCGACCTCAACAATTTCCCCAGCAAACTCATGTCCCAAAGTTACAGGCGCTTTCTGGCCAGAGTAGACATGCTCTGTTTCTGTCGGAATAAAAATCGGACCATCCAGATATTCATGCAAGTCAGTTCCACAGATTCCTGTATACTTGACCGCAATTTTGACCTGATGCGGTTGGACTTCCGGTACATCCACTTCTTCAATACGGACATCTTTAGCGCCATACCAACGCGCAGCATTCATTTTTGCCATAAACATACCTCGCTTTATAATTTGTTAGTTTTATTGTAAACCCTTTCAGAAATCTTGTCAAAAGATTAGCTACATTTTCAAAAAATAACATACAAAAAACCAGCATCAGCTGGTCTTAGACTTATTCTGCAATTCTAGCCGAGTAAAACGGAAAAAGAAACATTAAAACGATATAAAGAATCAAGAGAATCGCACGGAGCAATCCGCCAAATAGAAAAGCAACCACTAAAGTTCCTAAACAAATAGAAACATTAGTAAAATTTGTTTCAATCAACAAAGTTTGTCCTGCTTTAACTGTCACTGGCTTAGTTTTCATAGGAGCTGCTCCTACACGAACAACAGCTTCTTCCCCCTCAATAGGGAAGACAGCCTCATCACCATTCTTAATTGCGCCAACTTTCTGATTATTGATAAAGATTGGAAACTTTCCAATAATCCCTACAAAACCTGTCCCACGTTTCACTTTGATTTCCGACATAAAAGACTCCTTTGTTTTTTTAATTATTTTAACATAGAAAACTTGAGACTACAAATAAGGGAATTATGATATAGCAAAAATATCAATAGTCGGAAGAACTAGAACTACTAGAATGATTTTCATCATCAGATGATGAGCTATTTTTCGAACTGCTAGATGATGATGACGATGGTGTCGTTGCTTCTGTCACGTAAAGAGTGATTTTTTTATTAGACTTGAGGTCAATTTTCTGACCTGCCTTTGGCGACTGAGAGGTCACCAAGTCCGCCTGTGTCGAAGTAACCTTTCGGTCAACAACCCGCTCAATCCGAGATGAAGAAACTCCCATTTGAATTAAATAAGTCCGAGCATTGGCATAGGTATACTGCATGCTGCCAAAGTCAGGCATAAGCACACTAGTCACTTCTTTCGCTACTGTCAGCTTGATCTTATGATTAGAAGTCAAATCATAGGTCGAACCAGCAACCGGAGACTGGCGAATCACCTGACCTGGCTCGTACTCGTCCGATTCTTCCTCAACAATCTCAATCAATTTCTCAGAGACATTATAGTTTGTTTTCAGATTTTCAACCACGGCTGATTTTGTTTGACCAACATAGTTCTCCATAGTAAATTTTTTTGATTAGTTACACTTGGAGCACTATTATTTTTTGTCTTGTCTATTTTTGAATCCTTCTTTGATGAAGAACTAGCATTAGAACTCATAGATGAAGCTCGATCACGTACACCTTTACTACTTAATTTATTTGACCTCCAAGTAGTTAAGACTATTACAAGAAATATAAGAAAAACACTTCCTATGATAACTCGCTTAATGAAACTTTTTCTGTGTGCTATTTTAACTGTTTGTTGCTTTTCTTCTTTAATTTTCTGAAGTTTTTGTTCATATTGTTTTAAGAATTGCTGTCTCTTCTCATCTTCAATTTGTCTTATTCTTTCTTTCTCTGCTAAATAATCATTATATTCCTGCTCAGCTTCAGCAATTAAAATTTGATACCGCTGTTGTTGACTAGTGTCATTCGATTCAGCCCATCGCTTTTTTAAGTCAAGAATTTTATCTTTGTATTCTTTTTCTTGCTCTCTATCTGCTGTTTCTCTTATTCTATTTTTCTCTAAACGTAAAAGTTCCTCTCTTTGAGCCTCTATCTTACGATAATGTTCTTCTCTTGCTCTATTCCCTTCATCTATTAGGCGGTTATGCTCATCAATTTTACTATTTGATTCATCAATCAGTCTTTTCTTTTCCCAATCTTCCATATTATCCCCCGTTTTATTTTTATCCTAATTCGCATTATAGCCAAATTCTCTTGACTGTAGAACCTTTTTCCAATATTTTTCTCGATTAAGCGCTTTTTGTTTTCCCAATTCATTCTTAGTAAATATTTCTAAAATAGAATACTGAAAATATTTTTTTATATAATCAATTCCTTTTTTATCAACAATCTCTTTCAATCTCTTATTTGGATATTTATTATCTTCCAGCTCTAATTTATCATATCCATCGTTCAAATAAGCTGACCAACGCCCATACATTCCATTGTCCCCATAAGCAGAGCCTACATAAAGTTTTCCTGTTTTTGTATCAGTAATAAGATAAACGCCATAAACAGTTGAAAGATGCTCTCTCCAAGTTCTATTATTCCAATTTGTCTTCAACTTTTCGTAAGTCATAGACAAATTTTCATAACCGGGAAAATCTATTGTTTTTTCAAAATAAGAACGATTGGCTATCTCAGCAACTTCAACAAAATCAGTTCGCCTACGGTCAACATAAAACCAAGATTGCCCTGTGTTTGTATGGTCGACAACTAATTTTTCTATATATTTATCGTAATCTTCAATTCTCTCTGCTAAAGCATATTTCACATCATGGTTGCCATAAGCCACTTTCTTTATTTGACTATCTTTTTCCTTTATAAGATAAGCACCAACAAATAGCCATTTATGATATTCTACTTCAATAAACTGAAATTGAATATCATCATTTCTATTTCTACTTTTCTTCTCGCTACCATTACTCAAAAGCCAAGGCAGAAAATCATCAGATTGATTAATATAATCTACTACAAAATTATAATCTCCCCAATTTTTATTAAAGCGTAGCTTTATCCGACGCCCTTTAAACTCTAGCCTAGCCAACAAGGCATCAAATTGAAAGATATCCTTCAACAAAATTTTTCCTTCCATAATCTTCCTCCCTAAAAAACAATTTTATTTGTGTTTACTCCTTAATTATAATCCAAAGTTGTCACTTGGTCAACGCTTTATACAGTTGAATTTTTTAGATTTCTACATAAAAAACCAGCCTC
>NZ_JAKZJI010000012.1:0-74672 GCF_031142805.1 Streptococcus sp. IsoGale022
CATTTTTTTGAGGTTTATCTTTAAACTCTAAGTATAAAGTTAATTTCTTTGTACGTAGGTGCTTGTGCCATGTCATCTGACAGTATAACTTTCTATAAAGTCATAACCACCCGTGAAAACGGGTGGCTTGTACATCGGCTATAAGCCGTTTCCCTCCAGCGACGTCTAAAGACGTTCGCTGAACTTCGTTCAGGTTAATGCTATGATTACTTGACTAATGCCCGTAAAAACGGGCTTTTATCTTGTTCTAAAACTACCATCTGAGAACGGATCCTCGTACTTTTTGACACTTAACTTATCCAGAGCAATGTCATTTTTCTCTTGCTCGCGAATATATTTGGCAACTGTCTTTTCATTGAGGCCGACGGTACTTACATAGTACCCTCTCGCCCAAAACTTTCGATTACCATACTTATATTTTAAGTTGGCATGTTTATCAAATATCATCAAAGCACTCTTGCTTTTCAAATATCCCATGAAATCGGAAATCGAAAGTTTTGGAGGAATCAAAACAAGCATGTGAACATGATCTGGCATCATATGTCCCTCAATAATTTCCACACCTTTGTATTGACATAGATGACGAAAAATCTCAATGAGGTCTCGTCTTATTTTGTAGTAAATGGTTTTTCTGCGGTACTTGGGGGTAAAGATGATATGATATTTGCACATCCATTTGGTATGTGATAAACTGTAACTGGTTTTAGCCATTTCTTTTTCCTCCTTTGTCTTACCTGAACAAGTAGATTATACCAGGAAAAAGAAATGAAAGCTCAAAGCCTTGGCAGCCACCAGCTAAGCTGGTGGTTTTCTTGTTTTTCTCTGCGAGAAAAACTGGCTTGAAGCCAAAATCAAAAACTTGATGCTCGAACCTGTTCTAATAAAACAGATTGAGAGTCATCAAGTTTGTTCATTATAAAATCGTATTGTCTTGAAAATCTTTTAAATGATTTTTCAAATCTTTAAGCATAGCTCTTCTTCCTTTAAAGCGCTCGTTGCTCATTAACCTCTGATAATTATCCAATCCAACATCATCTAGAGTTCTTTTATAATTGTCAATCGCTTCTCTGAAGGCAACTAACTCATCTAGAAACAGCTCTTTTGATTTTAGTCGATGTCCAATCTCACTCACTTCTTCATAAGGCTGGCGGTCCAATTTGCGTTTTTGGCTTTCTTGTTTACGAATTTTATCATGTATATGATTTCTGAATTTTGTTTTGAAATAACGATAGAGTTTTTCCTCATCGTTTTCAATTCCTTTTTCTTTAAGCAGAAGTTCGTATAAAACTAACATTCCTTCTTGCTCCCAATCGCTATGTTCCCACAAGTGTATATAATAATCTTTCTTACACTTCCAAACTATCCATTTTACCTTCTCATAAGTAGCTCTAAAATCCATGGTTCCTCCTTAAAATTTACTTGACTTAATTCTACTGTAAATAGAAAGTAAGGTGGGCTCTTTCTTCTAAAAAGCATCTTTCAGGAGCTCTTCTGACTCTAATAATTGTTTTTAAGTCATTTCAGGCACATATTTAGTCATTTGGGAGGATTGTGCGAAGTATAAAAGGCAAGAAAAAAATCAAATGCTTACACATTTGATTTTTTAAACCTAGCTCCGCCAGTAGGACTCGAACCTACGACATCATGATTAACAGTCATGCGCTACTACCAACTGAGCTATGGCGGATTATATAGTCCGTACGGGATTCGAACCCGTGTTACCGCCGTGAAAAGGCGGTGTCTTAACCCCTTGACCAACGGACCATTTCTTGTCCTTCTGCAGAACATATTCCATTATATCAGCTTTTCTTCCTTTGTCAATAATTATTTCAGAAAAAGAGAAAAAAGTTGGAGTTTCTCCAACTTCTTCTACTCGGAACTTTTTTCTTCCATTTTCGTTTTAATTTCATCATAAGAAAGTGCATGAGCTTCTTTGTCTAATTCAAGTTCAGACTCTTCTGGCATTTTACCAGTTTCATACAATGATTTAATCTGATTGCTATCCAAAGTTTCATATTTAAGAAGCGCTTCAGCAATCAATTTATGAGTTTCGCGATGAGACTGGATAATCTCTGCAGCTTTGTTACGAGCTTCATTGAGAAGTTCTCTTACTTCTTCGTCAATCTCATATGCAGTCTGTTCTGATATTGATTTTTGAGGACTGGCTGCACCAAACATGGCATGGTTTCCTTCATATTGAACTGGACCAAGTTTTTCACTCATTCCATATTCTGTTACCATACTGCGGGCCATCTGAGTTGCCTGTTCAAAGTCATTAGAAGCACCCGTTGTCTGAACATTAAAGATAATCTCTTCAGCTACACGACCACCCATAAGACCAGCTAATTGCTCTTTCATATCTTCTTTAGATAGAAGCATTTGGTCTTCCTTAGGCAGGGCAATCATATAACCACCAGCGCGTCCACGAGGTACGATGGTTACCTTATGTACGACACGCGCATTTGACAATACCAAACCAACAATAGTATGTCCGGCTTCATGATAAGCAACCATTTGACGATCACGTTCAGACACCATCTTATCTTTCTTAGAAGGTCCTGCGATTACTCTGTCTTCTGCTTCATCAATATCATCAGCATCAATAACTTTCTTGTTACGACGAGCAGCAACCAAAGCTGCTTCATTCAAAACATTTTCCAAATCAGCACCAACAAAACCTGGTGTCTGCTGAGCAACTAGTTTCAAATCAACATTTTTAGCCAGCGGCTTATTCTTAGCATGAACACGAAGAATAGCTTCCCGACCTTTAACATCAGGACGGCCGACCAAGACTTTTCTGTCAAAACGGCCAGCACGCAGCAAGGCTGGATCCAATACATCTGAACGGTTAGTAGCCGCAATGATAATGATTCCTTCATTGCCTTCGAAACCATCCATTTCAATCAAGAGCTGATTAAGGGTTTGCTCACGCTCATCGTTACCACCGCCAAGTCCAACTCCACGCTGACGACCGACTGCATCGATTTCATCAATGAAGATAATGGCAGGGGCTGCTTTTTTCGCATCCTCAAACAAAGAACGGACACGGCTTGCTCCGACCCCAACAAACATTTCTACAAAATCAGAACCTGAGATACTGAAGAAAGGAACTCCTGCTTCTCCAGCAACAGCCTTGGCAAGCAAGGTTTTACCAGTTCCTGGAGGGCCTTCTAGAAGGACACCGGCAGGAATACGAGCACCTAACTTGGTGTAGCGTTTCCGATCTTTCAAAAACTCAACGACTTCTACAAGTTCTTGTTTTTCTTCCTCGGCACCAGCTACATCCGAGAAACGAACCTTAATATCTTCTTTGTTAGCAGCACGCGCCTTATTGCGGCCGAAATTCATGGCACCGCGAGCACCACCGCCGCCACCTTGATTCATCATGGACATAAAGAAGAAGATGACAATCACAAAAGGAACGATGGAAGTGAGGATTGTAATCCACATTCCGCTTGAACTTTCGCGCTTTATGCTGATTTCAGTGTTATGCTCAGAAGCTAATTTTTGTAAATCAGAAATTGTAATATCTGACGGTAAAATAATACTTGTAAATCTCTCTACTTTAGAAATGTTTGGAGTGAAAAATAAAATCCCTGTATCTTCTTTCGATTCCTGAGGTGTTTTGTAAGTACCTGAAATCTCAACGACGCTGCCATTTGGCTGGTAGCTCATCTCTGTGACATTATTTTCCTTAATTTCCTTCACTAATTCTGTGTAATTGATTTGCTGACTGCGACCGCCAGTATCTCCTGAAAAGAAATACTGAAATCCTGTCACTAGGACAACAATAATCAGAATATAGAGAAATGGATTTTTTATAAAACCATTATTTTGCTTATTTTTCATCTATTAATAGTAAACCTTTATTTTGTATAAACTTCTTCTTTCAAAATACCAATATATGGAATATTACGATAGTTCTCATTGTAATCTAATCCATATCCAACAACAAATTCATTTGGAATTGTGAAACATGTATAATCTGCATCGATTTCAACAACACGGCCTTCTGGCTTATCCAAAAGTGTAGCAATTTTTACTGATGCAGCATTTCTTTCCTTAAACAAATTGCACAGATTTTTCAAAGTCTGACCAGTATCAATAATATCCTCAACAAATAGGATATCACGTCCTGTGATGTCTTGATCAATGTCCTTAATAACATTAATGACACCTGAGCTAGCAGTACCACCATGGTAGCTAGAAACCAACATAAAATCAAGCTCAATATGTGTATCAATATGCTTGATTAACTCAGCCATAAAAGGCACAGAACCTTTTAAAATTCCAACAAAAATTGGATTCTTACCTTGGTAGTCTTTGGTTAATTGCTGACCAAGCTTTTTTGCAGCATCCACGATTTCATCATGGGAAATCAATATTTTTTTGATATCTTGTTCTAGCATAATTTTACCCATCTATTTTCTGAATATAAAGTACAGTACCCATTATATCACTTTTTAATGCCTTACTCAAATCACTGATAGCAATATCTAAGATTGCTAAAATTTGATGATTTTGTTCAACTACTACAGATGAATTCCGTTCTTCAAAAGAAACCTTCTTATCAATAAAAAGACGACGAAGTTTCTTGTGATGATCATTCAGCAAAATACTGTCTCCCTCTTTTCGGAAACGGAGTGTCAGCGAAGTTTCACGCGAAACAAAAATTTTCTGGATATTTTCACCACTCAAAGGAATCCCGAATGAAAATCGATAATGCCCAAACTCAATCAGATTCTCAAATTCTAACAAAATTGAATCCATTTTTAAATCGGGCTTACGACTGATTTTTTTAATTTCAAAACGCTGGTAATCTTTAACAAGCTCATAGTCTTTTTTCAAAGTGTGCTGATAATTGGTCTTAGTCCGCAGGATGTTTAAAACCTCCTCAAACTGCTGCTTGCTCAGATTCAGACCAGGAAAGTTTTCGAGATAGTTCTGCAATAGAAAACGTTGAACCTGGGGGATTTGCTGATGAAAGACTTGGATATTTTCTATATCTAAATCCCTGGTCAAGTGAGACAAAGCGATCTGCCAATCTTCAATTTCCTTTCCTAGATACCGCAAAGAATCCTTAAATTGTGGATTTTCTTTTTCTAGATCCGGCAGATAAAGATTGCGAATTCGATTTCTGAGATAGTCATTTTGAAAATTACTGCTATCTTCAAAATGCTGAATATATGGAAAATCTGACTTATGAAAAGTAAGCAAAGGACGAATCAGCTCCCCGCAAGCAAAAGACTGGACAGCTTTCATGCCGGACAGATGACGAAGTCTAGCTCCACGCAGCAGCCGCATAAAAACAGTCTCAGCTTGGTCATCTGCGTGGTGGGCAGTTACCAAAGCTGTATAGTGCCCCTCCTGCATCACTTTCCCGAAAAAATCATAACGGAACTGCCGAGCAGCATTTTCTGAAAAATTACCAGAAAAACTTGATGTAAAAATCTTTACACCAAGCTGTTCCGCAATCTTTACTAATGCCTTTTCTTCTTGATCTGACTCTGGCCGCTGTTTGTGATTGACATGAACAATCGCAAGCTCGATAGCCAGTTCTTTTTGATAATCAACCAACAGCTGCAGCAGCGTCATAGAATCCAGTCCACCTGATACAGCAACCAAAACTTTTCGATGGTCTTGGAAATACTTTTTCTCCTGCATTTTTTTAAGAAATTCTTGCTTAATCATTTCAGGACTCCATAGACATCGTCTGCTATCTGGGAAATGTTATCATAGTTTGAATTATTAGTAAAAATGACAATGATAAAAGGGGAATCTGCATAGACAATCGCAGCATCATGCTTGAAATCATAGGCGTCGCCAATTTTATGAGCTACTTTAGCATCAATATTTTTAGAAATCCGTTGATTATCATAATTTGTCTGAGACAAGGCATCGATAATCATACCATTTTGCTCATAGATCGCTTCCAAAACATTTCCAGTCATACGTGAAGATGCTTGTCTTTCTTCCACATCCCATTTCTTTCCAGCTATTTTGTTGATAGTTTGCTGAAAATGTTTATCAGATTGATTGGTCGCATAATAGCCTAAAATATTGTGAGCGACATTATCCGATTCTTTGGCCACTCGATTTATCAAATCCTGAACTGAATATTCCTTGTCATCAGCTGACTTAGCAATGCTACCACTTCCTTCTGGTTCGTAAGCACCTGCAAAATCATTGACTGCTCCAATATACTTGAACTTCTGATCTAACGAAAGTTTTTTCTGATCCAGCTGTTCCTGCACATAGTAAAGATAAGGCAGTTTTGTCACACTGGCCGAATACATCTCTTGATCTTGATTGATACCTGCTTCTTTGCCAGTGTCCAGCTGTTTGACATAGATAGAGTAGTCCGCCTTGTTATACTTACTGCTCAGAATTTCTTGAACCTTGTCTATTCGATTATCAGTCTCATCCAGAAATTCCATAGAAACCCAGCCCTGTCCTTCAATCTGGCCATAAGTTCCTTTGACAGTCTGGACAATTTGAACAATGTTTACTTTTGTATATGGAGCTAATGTTGTATTGATTTTTTTAGCTCCGTTGATATTGGCTTTATCATAGAGAATGAAGCCAGGTTTCAGCCACATTTCCTGATGAACATCTTCGATTGACTGGACAGTATCTTCGTAAATTGTATTTTTGTCTGCTATCACAAACTGACTGTTTTTCAGCTTGAAAATCGGGACTCCTTCTTCATTTACATAAAATCCTGTTATCTGAATTGGCTGGTCTGGAACTAGCTTTCCAGCAGTCTTACTCAGAGTAGAATCTGTAAATGTAGGAGTTTCTTCATAAGCATTAGGATTTGTCGGGATGCTGTCATAATAGCGTCCATACGTAGTGCTTGTAAAATGATATTTTTCTTCCTCATCTAATACGAAATCTTTTTCGGTACTAATAACTGTGATACTGCTAAATAAAGCTGGCAGCAAAAATATCAGTAACAAAAACTTACGCATGTTTTCCCCTTTCCTCTTGATTTTCTTGAAGTTTCAAAGCTTGATTTTTTTCAGCCAGTTCTTCTAATTTTTCATCAGAAAATTCCAAAAACTGCTCAATTGTTTTTAATAAATCTTCCATAACTACTGTGGTAATAAATCTGGGATAGTATAAATATACTCACCCTCTTTTGAAAAAGAGTATTTAGCGCGTGCATACTTAGCCGCATAGCTATCATCTTTTAATTTGGCTGCTATATCAGATTGATAGACCTTTTCTTCACTGAGCGTCTGATATTTCTCCTGGAGTTTAGCATACTGTTCACGACGCTGCAGCAAGGTTTGATAACTCTGGTACAAATTATAAGTAGGTAGAATAAATAAGAGGATAACCAAAATCAGAACCCAGCCCATAAAACGGTTGCGTTTCCGCCGTTCCTGATCCACATATCTGCGGCGTTGATTTTCATCTTGAATAAAACGATTATTGAGTTGGACGATATTTTTAGGCATCTTCTTCTATCCTTGTTTCGCTAACAATTTCGTACATTTTAGCTGCATCTTCTTTTTTAGTACTATCTTTCATCTCTAAAACCTTTACAGTCAAGAGTTTATTACCAAAGCGTACTTCAACCAAGTCATCCACTTTCAAATCTGTTGAGCTCTTGGCCAAGATACCATTCACCTTTATCCGACCCTTGTCAGCTACTTCTTTAGCCACTGGACGTCGCTTGATAATCCGTGACACTTTCAAATATTTATCTAATCTCATCCTATTACCTCATTTTCTCTTAATTTATTATTCTACCATTTTTTGAGAAAAATAGAGCTTAAAAAGCCAAACTTCACTGAATTGTAATCTTTATTCTGCCTTGCGCTGTTTAATTTCTAGCATCTTTTCTCCAAAATTAACCAGACTTTCTAAAATCTCATAATCTTTTTTGTTCTTCACATCAAAAATCACTTCAATCAAGCCATTTTTTTCGCCAATTCGAGCCTTTAAATTCGTCATCGAAAGTGCTTCAAAATAGTCCTGCGTCAGATAAAGCTGCTGCGAAATTTTCTCAAAATGAATAATTACTGCATTCTGCTGGCGTTCCACTGACTTTACAAATGCCTGATCTAAATAAGACTTAGCAAGTCCAATATCCAACAGATAGGCTACAACATCAGGGTATTCCCCAAAGCGGTCAATCAATTCATCCTGTAGATTTTCATAGTTTACGCGGCTGTCAATCTCACGAATTCTCTTGTAAATTTCAATCTTCTGTCTTTCATCAGAAATATAGTCACTAGGCAGATAGGCATCAATCTGCAGATTAAGTTCTGCATTGCTTTTTTGACGCTTGTTTTCTCTGCCCTGCTTTTTAGCAATAGCTTCTTCTAAAAGTTGTGAATACATTTCAAAACCAACAGAATCAATAAAGCCAGATTGCATACTTCCTAGGATATTGCCAGCACCCCGAATAGACAAATCTCGCATGGCAATCTTAAATCCAGAACCTAACTCTGTAAATCCTTTAATAGCCTCTAGACGCTTTTCAGAAACTTCTGTCAGAATTTTATCTGGTCTGTACATTAGATAAGCGTAGGCAATCCGATTGCTGCGGCCAACCCGTCCACGAAGTTGATACAAGGTTGACAGCCCCATATGGTCAGCATTTTCTACAAACAAAGTATTGGCATTTGGGATATCAACTCCAGTTTCAATAATGGTAGTGGTCACCAAAATATCGTATTCTCCATTGATGAAATCCAGTAAAGTATTTTCTAAACGAATCTCACTCATTTGGCCATGAACATAGCCTATAGAAGCTTCTGGGATTAACTCTCTTAACTCTGAAACTTTCTGTTCAATTGTGTCAACCTTATTGTAAAGGTAGTAAACCTGTCCACCTCGGTCTATTTCACGTAAGACAGCTTCTCGAATCACTGTAGGATTACTTTCTAAAACATAGGTCTGAACAGGATAGCGATTGGTTGGCGGGGTCTCAATGACTGATAAATCGCGAATCCCTAGCATAGACATATGAAGAGTTCGAGGAATAGGAGTTGCTGTCAAGGTTAGGACATCAACTTTCTTTTTCAATTCCTTTAATGTTTCCTTGTGCTTAACTCCAAAACGCTGCTCTTCATCAATGATGATTAAACCTAAATCTGCAAATTCTACATCTTTGGATAAGAGTCGGTGGGTTCCAATGATAATGTCAACTTGTCCCTTCTGCAGCTTCTCCAGAGTCTGTTTTTGTTCTACCTTACTCCTGAAACGGCTGAGTACCTCAACATTGACCGCGAAATCATTGAATCGCTCTTTAAAGTTAGTATAGTGCTGCTGGGCTAAAACTGTTGTTGGCACTAATACGGCTACTTGTTTATGATCGTTGACAGCCTTAAAAGCAGCCCGCATAGCTACTTCTGTTTTCCCAAAGCCTACATCACCAACTAAGAGGCGGTCCATCGGACGGCTGCTTTCCATATCCTTCTTCACTTCCTGAATACTTCTTAGCTGGTCCTCTGTTTCAACATAAGGAAAATCATTATCAAATTCCTCTTGATTGGAATCATCCGCTGAGAAAGCAAAGCCTTTTAGCTGGCTGCGTTCAGCATATAGTTTAATCAAATCATCCGCAATATCCTGAACCTGATGCTGAACTTTTTGCTTACTCTTCTGGAAACGACCATCATTTAGCTTATTTACTTTAGGTGTTTTTCCATCGCTAGCAACATACTTTGATAGGAGATCAATCTGGTCAACTGGAATCGAAATACGATCAGAATTTTGATATTGAATCGTCAGATAATCACGGTGGACACCAGATATTTCAATCGTTTCTATCCCCAGATAACGTCCTATCCCGTGAATATTATGGACAACATAATCCCCTTTTTCTAGCTCATTATAATCTTTCAGTCGTTCAGCATTGGAGATATTCTGACGCCGGATTTTTCTTTTTATTTTCTTGTGAATAATTTCGTACTCTGTAATAAGAACAATTTTCTCATCTACGAAATTAAATCCTTGGACAAGATTTCCTTCAATAAGCTGAACTGAATTTTTGTGAATATCAGCCTCTTTTATATAGTCTAAATGAATATCATATTCCTGTAAATTTTTATGTAAACTTTGTAAACCAGCCGAAGAATTTGCTTGTAATATTATTGTATAGCCAGATTTTTTATAACGATTAATTTCTTCCTTGAGCAAGAGAAACTGACTGAAAAATTCTTGCATTGGATACTGATTGAATTGATACAAAGCATCAAATTTCAAATTTCCCAAACCTTTTTGAAAGCTTGAAAAGAAGGTTGCTGGTTTATATTGACGATAATCTTGGTACTTATCTGCAAAATATTTCTGACTTGATAAAGCTTTACAATTTTGTAAATCATCTGTCAATAATTCAGCTGTTTCCAGTTCAAATTGAGCATGTCGATCCACAATTTTTTGAAAATCATCAAAAAATACAGGACTATGAACAGGCAAATAGTCTAAAATAGTCCATTCTTTCTGATAAAAATAAGAAAGGAATTTACGAATATCTGCATGTTGAAACTCCTCTTTGGCACTGATTAGTAACTCTTCTAAGTAAGATTTCAAAGCAGGATCAACAGCTTTTTCTAAAATTACTTCAAGATTTTCTCGTCCTCTAGCATAATCTTTCTCAGAAAGCAGGATATCAGAAGCAGGTTTAATCAAAATACTTTCTATGTTCTCAATTGAAGTTTGATTTTCTGGATTGAAAATCCGAATACCGTCAATTTCATCTCCAAAAAACTCCAGTCGATAAGGGAACTCTGCTGAGCGCTCAAAAATGTCTAAGATATCTCCTCTTAGACTAAATTCTCCCTGACTTAAAACTTGAGATACCCTCTTGTATCCTGATCTTGACAATATCTTTACAAGATTATTTAGATCATATTCTTGTCCAACTTTCAAATTTATGTTGCTTGTTTTAAAATCAATGGGATCAGGCAAGAGTAATTTGCTAGCTGCGACATTAGTAACTAGAATTCCAGACTTTTGATGGTCTATTAAAAAGTTTAGAGCATCTAATCTCGAAAATATTTTTTCCTGTGATGCAAAAACAAATTCTGCTATAGGAGTATCATCTGCTAAGAAAGTATAGACCTTGTCTTCTCCCAACAAAGAAATCAAATCACTAGCCAAACGATCTGCTTCATTTTGACTAGAAGTCAGCACAAGGATTTTATCCGATTCTTCTAATCCAGCCGCTATAGTAATCGCTTTTGTTGATGCAGACAATCCCATTATCAACTGTCTGCTGCTTTTATGGAGATTTTTCTTCCAATCTGAAATTTGCTGGTTTTGACAAAATAAGTCAATCAGGTTCATTTTATTATCCATTGTATTTCTGCATTGTTTGTTCAAAATTGTCTGACTGTAAGTAATAATTTACAGCATTGTCAACCTTATCAAGAGTATTCAGAATCATTATATAATCATCTTTATCAAATTTTCCTAGAACGTGGTGGACCACTGTCATGCCTTCTTTTGGACGGCCGATACCTATCTTTATCCGTTTAAATTCTTGACTTCCAATGTGTTTGATAATAGATTTGATGCCGTTATGGCCACCAGCTGAACCTTTGCTACGTAAACGAATCTTACCAACTTCCAGATCTAAATCATCATAGATGACCAATAAATCCTCTATATCTAAACCATAGTATGCCAGTAAAGCTTGAACAGCCTTTCCGCTCTCATTCATAAATGTAGTTGGTTTTACAAAATAGACTTTTTCACCATTCAGAAAAGTAGAGGCAATATCTGCTTGAAAGATTTTATCAGTTGTAAATTTTAAATCAAGATCTTTACAGATCTTGTCAACTAACATAAAACCAACATTATGTTTGGTTTCAATATATTTTTCTCCTGGATTTCCCAGACCGACTATTAACTTTACCATTTTTCTCCTTTATAAAAGCCAAAAGGGCTGGAAAAAATTTCCAACCTAGAATTTTTAGACTTTACAAATACTTTACACATTAAATCTAAATTCCATAATATCGCCATCTTGAACGATATATTCTTTTCCTTCTTCGCGCAAACGTCCAGCCTCTTTAACTGCTTTTTCGCTGCCATAGTGCACTAGGTCATCATAAGACATAGTGACTGCTCGAATAAAGCCTTTTTCAAAGTCTGAGTGAATAATGCCAGCTGCTTGCGGAGCTTTCATTCCACGCTTAAAGGTCCAAGCACGCACTTCCTTTTCACCAGCTGTAAAGTAGGTTCCAAGTCCCAACAGATGATAAGCTGCTCTGGTCAGTTTATCCACACCTGATTCTGTCAAGCCGATAGCTTCCAGAAATTCTGACTTATCTTCATCGTCCAATTCAGAAATTTCTTCCTCTGCACGCGCTGAAATGACAACAACCTCAGCATTTTCTGTAGCTGCAAATTTACGAATCTGCTTCACATAGTCAATATTATCTGGATCAGCCACCTCATCTTCACTGACATTGGCCACATAGAGAACTGGCTTAGTCGTTAAGAGAAAGAGCCCTTTGACAATTTTTTGCTCTTCTTCTGTGAATTCAATTGTACGAGCTGACAGACCATCTTCCAGGACAGGCTTAATTTTCTGTAAAACATTAAATTCTGCCACTGAATCCTTATCTTTTTGGGTACGAGCCATCTTCTCTACACGCGCATAACGTTTGTTAATACTTTCTAAGTCTGCTAAAATCAATTCTAGATTAATGGTCTCAATATCTGCCATTGGATCTACAAATTCAGACTCGCGGCCCTGTTCCCGCATGACATTTTCATCATCAAAGGCACGTACTACATGGACGATCGCATCTACTTCACGGATATTGGCCAAAAATTTATTCCCTAGCCCTTCTCCTTTTGAAGCACCTTTCACAATTCCAGCAATGTCAATAAATTCGAAGGTTGTTGGAACTTTCTTTTGTGGTTTGATGAGTTCTGTTAATTTATCCAAACGTGCATCCGGAACTTCTACCCGACCGACATTTGGATCAATTGTCGCAAAAGGGTAATTAGCTGCTTCTGCACCTGCCTTTGTAATTGCATTAAATAAAGTTGACTTACCAACATTGGGTAAACCAACGATTCCTGCTGTCAAAGCCATTCTTATCTTCTCCATTCATCTTTTCAATCCAAACCATTATACCATAAATCTTTATCCTAAACAGCGGATTTGAGTTATTTTTCTAGCTTTCTTTACAGAAATGTAAAATAAATTGAAGAAAAAAATGGTATAATATAGCTAATATTCTTATTAAAGGAGTCCCTAATGAAAAAGAATACTTTCAAAACACTTTTTCTTTCTTTCCTTGCGGTTTCCGCTTTGTTTGTTTTAGCTGCCTGCAGCAGT
The DNA here is from genome assembly GCF_031142805.1 of Streptococcus sp. IsoGale022. NCBI lineage: Bacteria > Bacillati > Bacillota > Bacilli > Lactobacillales > Streptococcaceae > Streptococcus > Streptococcus sp. IsoGale022. Next base: position 13,313 of record NZ_JAKZJI010000012.1, read on the forward strand.
CCTAAAAAAGCTTATTTCCAGTTGATTGACCAAAATACTAAACAAGATAGTCGCATCACTGTTGAATACAAAGGTGATGAGATGCTTAAAAACGAAACAAACAATACATTCTACTATAAACCAGTTGGCTTGACAAAAGACACTGCTAAAGAGCAAACAGAAGCCTATGCTAAATCTATTGAGGGTATCAAAGGATTAACTCATAAAATTGAGTACAAAGATGATTATTTAACTGAAAAACTGACAATCGATTTTAGCAAAGCTGATATTGAAGAACTACAAAGTAAACAGCTTCTTCAAACATCTGGTAATCAAAAAGCAGATTATATCAGTTACAAAGAAACTGCTAAATTACTCGAAAAAGCAGGTTATAAAGAAGTTAAAGACGGTAAATTTGAAGATCTTAAATAAAAGTAAAATGGATAGGACTTTTTAAGTCCTATCCATTTTTGATTTAAAAATAAGAAAATAAAATCTAAATCTGATCTTCAGCAATGCAAATCAGTTTTCCACAATAGCATTTACAATGAGTTTTCGTCTAATCAATTATTTTCTTCATTTTTCTTTCAAAATCGTGACGACTCATCATCACAAGATGTTCACAATTGGTGCAACGGATTTTGATATCTGCACCAACCCTTGTGATTTCCCAGCGATTCGCCTTTTTCCCAGTCGCTTTTATGGTGCAGGCATGGGGCTTTTTCATTTCTACAAAATGACCAATTTCATACATTTTCTTTCTCCTTTCAAGGAACTATCATAGTCCAGGAAGAAATATTAAGCATCTATCATACTTTGTAAATGAAAAGAGCTTAGGATCAAGAATTAAAAATCTGTAACTTGGCCCACTGCTTTTCATCTTAATTAGTTCTGACAGGTGTAATCAGCTGAATAAAGTTTTCTGTGTCTTCACTCGGTACCAAGGTGAACGGGCGGACAGATGAGATAAAGCTAATCGTTACTTTTTCACTGTCAATAGCCTTCAAAGCATCAATCAAATAAGTTGGATTGAAGCTAATGGTCAAATCTTCCCCAGTGACACTTTCTGTATCAATTTCTTCGTTAACACGGCCGACCTCTGGTGAATTTACATGGGCACTGACAATGCCGCCTGCAATCTCCAGTTTAACTGTTCCATTCTGTGTCGCATTAGACAAGAGACGAGCGCGTTCCATAGCTGCACGCAAATCAGATGTATTAAAAGTAAGGACACTTGTAAATTCAGTCGGAATCAAACGATCTGTATCTGGATAATTTCCTTCTAATAGGCGGGTGTAGAAGCTGATATTTTCGCTTCTGAAAAGAATTTGATTGTTAGCAAAGAAAACCTCTACCGTTTCAATTTCATCGGTAAAAACAGCCGTAAATTCCCGTAAAGAGCGACTTGGAATAACTACGTCGAAATTATCTCCGTTTTTCTCCAGAGTAATTTTCTTTTGACTCATTCTGTGGGAGTCTGTCGCAACAGTCTTCAAAGAACGGTTATCTGTCAAAACAAAGTGAACACCAGTTAAAATTGGACGGCTTTCCTGAACACTAGCTGCAAAAGCTGTTTCGTTAATAACATCTTTAAGAATTTTTGTTTCAAGAACCAAGGGATTGCTGGCAGAAATTTCCTGGATTCGTGGATACTGGTCAGCGTCTTTTCCTTTCAGAGTAATCTCTGATTTGCCGCTAGTCAAAACGATTTGTTTTTGTTCAATTTCTTTAAAATCCAAAATAATATCTGGCAGGCTGGAAACAACATTAATAAAGAAAGTCGCTTCTAATAAAATTGAACCTGTTGAGTTGACAAGCAAGCCTGCATTTTCATTTTGAGTAGAAATAAAGTTTTCAATCGACACTTGGCCATTCGAGCCAATTAAAGTGATTCCTTCTTTGGTAACATCAATTTTCACAGTAGAAAGAATAGGAATTGCATTTTTATGACTGATAGCCCTTTTAGTGGTATTTAACGCTTGTAAGAAGAGATTTTTATTAATAGAAAAATGAATCATAGGATCTCCTTTTTATTTATGATTATAAGATTAATAGTAATAGTAGTTTATGTGAATTCTGTGGAAAAATAGCTTGGTCCTTATTCTAACAAGTTTTGAGACTTGTTCACAAAGTGTGGATAAGTTTTGAAAAAATTCTGTAGTTTTCCACACGCTATTTAATTTTATTTTTGATGCTTTCAATTTCTAAACGCAAATTGTCGTCTGATTCAATCATGGTTTTGATTTTTCCATGTGCATGGATAACGGTCGTATGATCTTTTCCGCCAAATTCACGACCAATTTTAGGCAGACTGTTGTCAGTCAGCTCACGAGTCAGATACATAGCTACCTGTCTAGCTAAAACAATATTTTGTACTCGACGGCTTCCTTTCATCTCTTTGACACTAACACCATAGAATTTCCCAACTTCAGACTGAATCTTATCAATCGGGATAACTGTCACCTGGCTTGAATCCTGCTTGCGTGCTCGAATGGCCTCTGCAGCGATATCAATAGTGATTTCCTTCAGATGACGAACTCTAGCGATGAGACTGATGTCATTCAAAGCACCTTCCAAGTCGCGGACATTGGAGTCGAACTGTCCCGCAAGATATTCCAAGGTATCATTCGGGAAAATATAATCCAAGTCTTCAATTTTGTTTCGCAGAATTGCAATTCGTGTTTCAAAATCTGGCGGTGTAATATTCTGAGTTAATCCCCATTTGAAACGTGTTACCAAGCGTTCTTCCAAATTGTCCAAATGATCAGGACTGCGGTCGCTGGTTAAAACAATCTGTTTATTTTCACCATGAAGAGCATTGAAAGTGTTGAAAAATTCTTCCTGAGTTGAAACTTTTTTTCCTCCCAAAGATTGAATGTCATCAATCAGCAGAAGATCCAGACTACGATAGATTTTTTTAAAGCTATCCATCTCTCCCAATCTTAAATGTTCGAGGAAGTCGTTAATAAAGGTTTCAGCCGGTATATACTTGACACGCGCATCTGGAATATTTTCTAAAATTTGATTGCCAATAGCATTTAATAAATGAGTTTTGCCCAGGCCAGGTCCTCCGTAGATAAAAAGAGGATTATAGGTTGTGGCCAGATTCTCAGATACCGCTAAGGCAGCAGCTTTAGCCCAGATATTTCCGTCTCCCTGAACAAAATTATCAAAGGTATATTTTGACTTTAAGCCAGTATCAATAGGTGGCAAGCTTGGCTGAACAGTGCTGATTTGAGGACTGGTTACTACAGATTTCGGAGTTTCAGTGTTAGTTGCTTCTTCAAAAATATATTTTCCAGCAATCTGATCATTAAAAATCTCAAATCCTGCAGTAAGAATAACTCCTACTAAGTTTTGCTCCCAAAATAGTTGTTTTACTGGACTATCCAGGAAAATAACAGCTTGTTTTTCTTCAACTTTGACAAGCTTGGCTTCAGCAACAAAGAAATCATAAGTTGTCTGTTTTAGCTGAGCATGAGCTAATTCTAAAATACGATTCCAAAAGTCCTGTTCTTTGGTCATAACTTCCCTCCTTTTCTATAAATTTCTGATTCATACGCATCTTATTTTATCATAAAGGTTCAAAGTTTTCCACAAGAACTGGAAAAGAATTCACATTGTTAGCCGAAGTTATCCACAGAATGTGAATAAAGTGAAAATTTCTTATTTTAATAGGCTTCCTAATTGATTTAACAGTGGATAATCTTGTTATTTTTAAAAAAGAAAATAACAGTTTTATTTAAAACTGTTTATAATTCTTTGATATTCTTCTTCGCTTTCAAAAGGAATAATCAGCTTTCCTTTACTCTGGCTTTTTAACTGAATAGAAACTTTCAGACCGAGAATTTTTTTAATTTTTTCCTCTTCAGATTTAGCAAACAGTTCCTTATTAGGTTTCTTTTTGAGACTCTTTTTTTGCTGGAGAAGCTTTTCAACTGCTCGAACCGATAAATCTTCTCGACAGATTTTTTCCAGCCATAGTAACTGTTCTTCTTCTTTTAAGGGGACCAGTAGGCGAGCATGTCCTTGAGAAATCTCTTCTTCCTTAATAGCTTGACGAACTTCTTTAGCCAGCTGTAAAAGTCTGACAATATTGCTAATATAGGGTCTAGATTTTCCCATGATTTTAGCAATTTCATCATGTGTCAAGCCTTTGTCAATCAAATTTTGATAAGACTCAGCCTCTTCTATAGGATTCAAGTCTTCTCTTTGAAGATTTTCGATAATAGCCTGTTTCAGCATTTCATCATCAGATAATTCTTTGACGACAGCAGGGATCGTTTCTAGGCCAAGAAAAGAGGCAGCTCTAAATCTCCGTTCTCCTGCTAAAATTTCATAACCAAAAAGTGAAGATTTCCGAAGAATGATTGGCTGAATGAGACCATTTTCTTTGATTGATGACGCCAATTCCTCAATCTTTTTTTGTGAGAACTCTTTACGAGGCTGATAAGGGTTGGTTCGAATATCTTTAAGTGCAATATATTGAAAGTTTTCCATTTGTATATAGAATAACACACCTTTACGATTGTGTAAAGGTGTGTTGACAATCTTGTAAATAGATTAATTTGAGCTTAGCTCTTTTGTTGATTTAGTGAGTTTGATTTTGACTGTTTGAGATTTACCGTCTCGATAATAAGTAATCTCTACCTCATCTCCAATATTATGCTTGTAGAGAGCAGATTGTAAGTCACTAGTGGATTCCACATCTGTGTTATCTACTTTTGTAATGACATCATTTTTTTGAAGCTTGCCATCAGCAGGCATCCCTTGCTGAACAGAGCGAACAAGAATACCTGATTTCACTGAAGCAGGAAGATTTAATTTAGAAAAATCAGAAGTTGTCAGATTAGATAAATCCATCATTTGAATTCCTAAAGCAGGACGTGTGACTGTTCCATTTTTCTCAAGTTGATTGATAATATTTACGACATCATTAGATGGAATCGCAAATCCCATCCCTTCAACAGAGGTTTGACCATTTGTTGAAATTTTACTTGAAGTAATCCCAATAACTTGTCCTTGGATGTTAATCAATGGGCCGCCAGAGTTACCAGGATTAATTGCAGCATCTGTTTGTAGTGCAGTTGTTGAAATATTTTCTCCATTTTCAGATTGTAAGGTAACGTTTCTGCCTAAACTAGAAATAATTCCTTGTGTGACAGAGTTAGCGTATTCTGTTCCAAGAGGACTTCCGATAGCGATAGCTGTTTCACCAACTGTCAGAGAACCAGAATCTCCAAATTCTGCGACATCAGTTACTTTTTCAGAGCTAATTTTAACAACAGAGATATCTGAATAAACATCTGATCCAACTACTTCACCTGGAACCTTGTTTCCATCAGCTAACAAGATATCTACATTGGTTGATCCGTTCAGAACGTGGGTGTTGGTTACCAGATAGGCTGATTTTCCGTCTTTTTTATAAATTACGCCAGAACCTTCACTGGAGATTTGTGATTCATCGTTGGAAGATTCATCATTGATAACGCTGCTGGAAGCTTCAGCATAAGTAATTACTGAAACAACGGCATTTTGAACCTTTTTCACAGCTTCTGAAATGTCAGTAGAGTTTTTATATGAAGTAGTTACACTGGTTGTTGAATTTCCATTCATTTTTACACGTGAAGTTAATAATGTAGTAACATAATTTCCTAAACTTCCACCGATAAAACCTATAATTAACACTGCAAAAAGCAATAAAGCCCTTTTGATGGCATTTGAAGAGTTTTTCATGTTTTCCTCCTTGAATTACAATTGATGAAATTATATTTAGACAAACTTAATTATAACTTAAATCCTCTAAGTTTTCCACACCTTGTGGAAAACTTAGAAAAAGTGTTGATAGGCATTAGAAAATACACAGATTAGCTGATTCCCAGATAAATTTTACTTGTTAATAAAGTGTGAAGTATAGATGAATATGATAGAATAAACTTATGAAAATAAAACTTGTAACAGTTGGAAAACTGAAAGAAAAATATTTAAAGGATGGAATTGCTGAATACGTGAAGCGTCTCAATCGATTCTGCAAGGTGGAAATGATTGAGCTAGCGGATGAAAAAACACCTGATAAAGCTAGTGATTTAGAAAATCAGCAGATTCTTGAAAAAGAAGGAAATAAAATTCTGGCTAAAATCAATGAGCGTGAATTTGTTATTGCTTTGGCAATTGAAGGAAAGCAATTTCCGTCAGAAAAGTTTAGTCAGGTCATGATGGATGCGACAGTGCGTGGCTTTTCTGATATCACTTTTGTTATCGGAGGAAGTTTAGGTCTGTCTCCTGCAGTAAAAAAACGAGCAAATCTTCTCATGAGTTTTGGAAAATTAACTCTACCCCATCAACTGATGCGCCTTGTTTTAATAGAGCAGATTTACCGAGCTTTTATGATTCAGCAGGGCAGTCCTTATCATAAGTAATCTTGACGGCAACCCTATTTTCTGATAGAATAAGATGGTATTGGTCTCATAGCTCAGCTGGATAGAGCATTCGCCTTCTAAGCGAACGGTCGCAGGTTCAAATCCTGCTGAGATCAGAAAGGTAAAAAAATGCGAAGTATTTTACAATATTTCGTGTTTTTTCTTCTATTTTTTTTGGTATAATGTCATTTTGGGGATAAAAAATGACATTTCAGGGAAAATTGTCACTAACTCTTTCTATTTTTCTATAATGATAAATGTAAGGTGACTTACAAGAAAAAAAGATAGGAGATAGTTATGAAAATCTATTCTTTTCAAATTGCTGCAAATAGCAATTCACTTGTTCAAATCTTTTGGGATTTAAGAGGTGTTCCAAATCCATGGGATTGGATTTTTGGAAGATAAGAATTTTAAAAGTTTAGGGGAGAAATTTATGTCACTTGAAATAATCGGATTAATTGTTCATCCTTTTATTAATGTAGCTGCATTTTTAGTGATTTTATCAAAAATCACTAAAATTAAGCATCCTTGTTTTTTTGTAGCTGTTTGCTTTGGTCTTGAGATTATAATTCCGTTTATAATTGCTTTTTTAGGGCATGTGTTTTCATTTGAAATCTCATTTCCATCTTATACGCTGTCATTTTTTCTCCCTCTATTTATAGTTTGGTATTTTTGTAGAGTTGAAAAAATTAAAAAATATCAATCTTTCTTACTTTCCTTCTTTTTATGTTTGTCAATTGATAGCTCTACTACTTTCTTTTCAGTTATTATTTCATCTGTTTTAGGAGATGATTTTGTAGCTCAGTACATGGGTTTGTTTCTGACATGTATCAACTTAATATCCTTGTTCTTTATGGTAAAGGTTATTGATATTTTTGATTTCAGAATAGATTATCTTAAAAGAAGTTTCTTTAAATCTCAGATTCTGATGATTAGTAGTTTATATGCAATGAATTGGCTGATTTTAAACCTCTCTCACTGGATTAGTAATATAAAGCATTTCAACAGTTTTAGCAGTATGATTGCTACTATTTGTTTCTTGGCCTTTCTTTCTACCTTGGTGACATTCAAGGACAGCCGTGAGAAATACGAGAAAGAAGAGCGTTTGCGTCAAAAAGAATCTGAACAGCTTCGACTTCAGGAATATACTGATGAAATTGTGAGATTGTACTATGAAATTAAAGGATTTCGTCATGATTATGCTAGCATGCTGACAAGTATGCAAGTGGCTATTCAAACTGGAGATATCAAGGAAATTGAGCATATTTATCAAGAGGTCTTGGCTGATGCAAATTTGAACCTGCGTTCAGATAAATATACAGTTTTTGATTTGAATAATGTGGGAGATTCAGCTTTAAGGAGTGTCATGACTGAGACAATCTTTCAAGCGCGTGAACATCAGATTCAGCTGACTTTTGAAGTTAAGGATAAAGTGGAACGTCTTCCAATCAAGTTGTTAGATCTGGTGAGAATTGCTAGTATTTTATTAAATAATGCTATTGAGAGTGCCATTGACAGTCTGGAAAAAAATGTCCATGTTTCTCTGGTTCAACTGGATGATAGAACCATTTTTGTTGTTCAAAATTCTCGTAAAGAAGGAAAATTGGATTTGGAAGAACTCTATCAGCCGGAATTTTCAACTAAAGGAGAAAATAGAGGCTATGGATTGAATAACATCAAGGAAATTTTAGATAGGTATGAATTTATCACTCTTGATACACAAATTGAGCCAAGAAATTTTACACAGATTTTAACAATTAGGAGATAGAATTCATGAAAGTGTTAGTTTTAGAGGATACCGTATCTCATCAAGTCAGGATGGAAACGACATTAGCAGAAATTGCTGAGGAACTTGGAATTGACATCCAGGTTCAGGTTACAGGAAAAATCAAAGAATTCAAAAAATATATTGAAAATGGAGACGTTAACCAGCTTTATTTTTTGGATATTGACATTAAGGGGGAGGAAACAAAAGGGCTGGAAGTATCCCAATTTATCCGTCATCATAATCCTTATGCCATTATAGTTTTTGTAACCTCAAAATCTGAATTTGCTACTATGACTTTTAAATATAAAGTATCAGCACTTGATTTTATCGATAAAGATATCAACAATGATGCTTTTAAAAATAGAATCAAAGACAGTATTCTTTACACTAAGAGTACACTAATTGAAAATACCAATATGGTAGATTATTTTGAATATAGTTATCGTGGCAATGATGTTCGAATGCCTTATAACGATATTTTGTATATCGAAACGACAGGGAGCTCTCATAAACTTCGGATTGTTGGTAAAAATTTTCTCAAGGAGTTTTATGGAACGATAACAGATATTCAAGCAAAAGATCAGCAATCTAAACGATTTTTTTCACCACATAAATCTTATCTAGTTAATATTGGCAACATTGTTGATTATGACAAGAAAAATCGAGAAATTATTTTTTACGAAAATCATCGCTGTCCGGTCACTCGTTTAAGAGTGAAATATCTGAAAGATATTTTCGAAAATAAAGGGAAAAGAGTTGACAAAGCTTAAAAACCTGATATAATGGAATATGTTCTGAAAGAGAGCATACCATATGGTCCGTTGGTCAAGGGGTTAAGACACCGCCTTTTCACGGCGGTAACACGGGTTCGAATCCCGTACGGACTATATTATCCGGCATAGCTCAGTTGGTAGTAGCGCATGACTGTTAATCATGATGTCGTAGGTTCGAGTCCTACTGCCGGAGCTAGAGACACTCCTAGTGGGTGTTTTTTTTATTGTTCAAGAAAAGGCCTTCACTAGCATTTTAATGAAGAGCCTTATTTTTTATATTGGTAAAGATCTGATTTTTGATATATTTATATTCTCTGTCGTTTCCTACGTAGAAAATTATAGTAAACAAATAAGATTATGCCAGATATAAAGGCAATGCCACCTTCTTTCAGTCCATTAGGAATGAAAGTGAGGACAACATTTCCTTCTCCTTTTTTCACATCTAATTTCATAAAGCCATTTTGAGCTCGTTTTAGTGTGACAGGCTTCCCGTTAAGAGTGGCTGACCATCCCTTATCATAAGGAATGGTAAAGAATAATGAAGTATCCCTTTCCGCTCTATAGTTTGTTTTTACTGTGTTTAAATCAGTAGTTGTGGAAACGGGCTGCTCTTTTAATTTTTGAATGACATTTTGATATTGCTCAGTATTAACGACAAAAAATTCTGGCGTATCAAATGAAACTGTTGAATTGTCTGGGAATGTAAAGCGAATAGATACTGTTTGACTTTGACTGAAATGGCCAGCATTAAAGAAAGGAAAAACATTATTAGTTGTATAACGTTCTGTAAAGTTATTGACAGTAATGTCAACATCTGTCTGATCATCATTACTAAAATCAATCCCAGCTACATTGACATATAGTTGGCTGTTAGCAGGTACATTGACAGTATAGATTACACTAGCAAAGCTTGTATTATGCTCTCTGTCAACATCCACAGTCACTCTGTTACCAATTTGCTTGACATTTTCATTAGTAGTTATAGCATCTACTTTATCATAATATTTAAAATCAAAGCCAGTCAATTGATTCAAAAATTCTGTCTGATTATCTAAAGTCAAGTTTGTAAACTTTACATCATGGTAAATATCATTGGTCAGAAAAGCTAAACCAAGTGCAGCATCATTTTGGTAGAGGGACATTTCTTTTTCAGTTTTCTCAGGAAGAAAACCAAATTTTTGAGGATCTGTTTCAGATAGATTGTAGCGAACACCAAAAATACTGTCCATTAAAATACTGTTGTTTTGATAACGGAGATTCAGATTTGTTCCTGCTGATTTAAAACCAAGTTTATCTAAAGTAGAACTTGCCTGAGTATTTCGAACAGATGAGAACTGGGAAATTCCATTGTAGTTGAATTTCATACTGTCATTTCCCGTTTGTGGATTCAATCTTTCAGTTCTAAAAAAGTCAATATTTTCCTTTTTGGAATAATTGACAAGCTTGTCAATCTCGTCAAGGTGGCTAGCATAAGATGAACGAGTGGCAAATACCCATTCTTTAGCAATTCCTCCAACTTGATAGTAGGAATTAAGTGACAATTCAAAAGTAACAAAGAAGAGCAAGACAGGGAGAATGATTTTTGGTTGAATAGAAGATTTTGCTAAGACAAAACTAATCAAGAGATAAGCCAGCAGAAATTCTAATGTTAGAATATAATTCTCAGGACCTAAAAAGTCATAATGTTTTCTCTGAATAAAAGTAAGAATGAATCCAAGGCTGAGCAAAATGAAACTAATGGCAACATTTATTAATTTCACGTCTTTCCAACGATTTAAAGTCTCAGCAGCCATATAGATAACTACCAGAGAAAATAGCCAAGAATAACGGTGAAGAAACATGTTCGGTGCATGCATTCCCTGCCAAAGTAAGTCTAAATATTGAAGATAAAAACTAGCTATGAAAATTGAAATGAGTAAAAAGTAGCAAAGTTTCACGTGAAACTTAACAGATTTTAAGGTGAAAAATAAGATAGCCAGAATCAAGGGGAAGGTGCCGACATAAATCATAGGGATGGAACCATACTTGGTTGTATCAAAACTGCCAATAAAATTTTTAGCAAATACATCTAAGAACCAACTTTTTTCTGTCAACAAAGAAGAAACTTTTGTTAATGTTTCACCATGAGTGCTTATGTCTAGGTAAGTTGGCAGGATCATGATTAGGCTAGTCAGACCTGCTAAAGCAGATACGACTGTAAAGTCAAGTAAACTTTTAATTCTATTTTTGAAATCCCAAGATAATTGAAGAAGGTACCAAAAGACCAAAAAGATCGCCATCATATAACCAAAATAATAATTTTGGATGAAGAGGATTGACAGTGTTGTAAAGTATAGTACTCTGCCTTTTCCAGTTATCAATCTATGTAAACCTAGCACAATCAAAGGTGCAAGGATAAACACATCCAACCAGGTTTTAATTTCCAATTGACTGACCGAAAAACTCATTAAAGAAAATGAAGTTGAAAGAGTGATGATGAGTAAAGCTGGAATCTTTTTGAATATTCCTTTGATACTGATAAAGGTAGAGAGTCCAATTAATCCAAACTTGATTAAGGTAAATAGATAGACGGCATCTGGCATTGATTTCAAATCAAAGAAATAAACCAAGGGAGATAAGAAGCTACCTAAATAATAACTGGATAAAGCATAGAAATTCTGCCCAAGTCCACTAGAGAAAGTATAGAAAATACTATCTGTGCCATGAAGGATATTTCTTAGGTTGGTGTCAAAAATGACATACTGATGAAAGCCGTCACCAAGCAAGGGAGACGTTTCGCTATTCCAGTAAATTCCGTACATCAAGTAGACAAAGAACATGATGAAAAATGGAAGAAAGAAGGCACAAAAATAAGGCCAATTTTTTTTAAAATATTCTTTAATGTGATTCATATTTCTTATATAGAAAGAGGCAGAAACGTTGTTTCATGCCTCTGTAAAGCTTTGTAAACGTAAATTGACAAGGGATTAATCTTTCCAAAGTTCTTTGACTTTTGCCTGAACTTCCTGATTTTCCAAGAATTCATCATAGGTTTCGTCAATACGGTCAATGACACCATTTTTAGACAGAACAATGATGTGGTTAGCCAAGGTTTGAATAAATTCATGGTCATGACTGGCAAAAATAATGGATCCTTTGAAATTTTTCAAGCCATCATTTAAGCTGGAGATTGATTCCAAATCTAAGTGATTGGTTGGATCGTCCAAGACTAAAACGTTGGATTTAAGCAACATCAACTTAGATAACATAACCCGGACTTTTTCTCCTCCTGACAAGACATTGACAGACTTGTTAACCTCATCTCCAGAGAAAAGCATGCGCCCAAGGAATCCTCGAAGGAAGGTGTTGTCATCCTCTTCTTTGCTAGCAAATTGACGCAGCCAGTCAAGGATTGATTCACCACTAGCAAAGTCACGAGAATTATCTTTTGGTAGGTAAGATTGACTGGTTGTGACACCCCACTTGACAGTTCCTTCATACTCAATATCACCCATCAAGGCACGAACCAAAGCTGTTGTTTGGATATCGTTTTGGCCAATCAAAGCTGTTTTATCGCCAGGACGTAAAATGAAGTTAATATTATCAAGAATAGTTTCTCCGTCTATCTTGACAGAAAGGTTTTCCACTGTCAAGAGATCATTACCAATTTCACGTTCTGCTTTAAAGCTGATAAATGGGTATTTACGGCTAGATGGAACAATTTCTTCTAATTCAATCTTGTCAAGCATCTTTTTACGAGAAGTTGCTTGTTTTGATTTCGAAGCATTGGCAGAAAAGCGAGCAACAAATTCTTGAAGTTGCTTGATTTTTTCTTCTGCTTTGGCATTTCGGTCAGCTAGAAGCTTAGCCGCTAGTTCGCTTGATTCTTTCCAGAAATCATAGTTTCCGACATAGAGTTTGATTTTTCCAAAGTCAAGGTCGGCCATATGAGTGCAGACTTTATTCAAAAAGTGACGGTCGTGGGATACAACAATAACTGTATTATCAAAATCGATAAGAAAGTCTTCCAACCAAGTAATAGACTGAATATCTAAACCGTTAGTTGGTTCGTCCAGAAGTAAGACATCAGGTTTACCAAAAAGGGCTTTGGCTAAGAGTACTTTGACCTTGTCTCCGTTAGAAAGCTCGCTCATATTTTGGTAGTGAAGATCTTCCGGAATATTGAGATTTTGCAATAATTGAGAGGCTTCACTTTCAGCTTCCCAGCCACCTAGTTCAGCAAACTCTCCCTCAAGCTCGGCCGCACGTACACCATCTTCATCAGAAAAATCAGGCTTCATATAAATAGCATCTTTTTCTTTCATGATGTTGTAGAGATGCTCATTTCCCATGATTACAACATCAATAACCCGTTCTTCTTCATAGTCAAAGTGGTTCTGGCGAAGGACTGAAAGACGTTCATTTGGTCCTAGAGAAATGTGGCCTGTTGTTGGCTCAATATCGCCAGCTAAAATTTTTAAAAAGGTTGATTTTCCAGCGCCGTTAGCTCCAATCAATCCATAAGTATTTCCTTCTGTAAATTTGATGTTGACTTCATCAAACAATTTTCGGTCACTGAAACGCAGTGATACATCTGATACTGTAAGCAATGTCTTTCTCCTATATATATAATCTTCTTCATTTTACTAGAAAACAGAACTTTTTTCAAATAATTCTGAGATAAAAAGAAAAAATCAAAGCAGAAAGAAAAAAGGAGAATAGAATGAACTAATATTTTTAGGTTTTATAGATAGAATAGTTTGTCAATTAAGTTTACAAATATTGTAAAGGGATGTCAATCAAGCTGTAAAAACTGGAATTTTAGCTTTTTTCTAGAAACTTCTTTCTCATTTTCATTGAAAATGATATAATGAACTCATTATACATTGAGGAGTAATAAATGACTAAACCAATTATTTTAACAGGAGATCGTCCAACAGGAAAATTGCATATTGGTCATTATGTAGGAAGTTTACGGAACCGCGTGCTTTTGCAGGATCAGGGTAAATATGAGATGTTTGTATTTTTGGCTGATCAGCAAGCTTTGACAGATCATGCAAAGGACCCTCAGACAATTGTTGAGTCCATTGGGAATGTAGCTTTGGATTATCTAGCGGCTGGATTGGATCCTGAAAAGGTGACTATTTTTATTCAAAGTCAGATTCCTGAGTTGGCAGAGTTGTCAATGTATTACATGAATTTGGTGTCATTGGCTCGTCTTGAGCGTAATCCTACTGTCAAGACTGAGATTGCACAAAAAGGATTTGGTGAAAGTTTGCCGACTGGATTTTTAGTTTATCCAATTTCTCAGGCAGCTGATATTACTGCTTTCAAGGCTAATTTTGTACCGGTAGGACATGATCAAAAGCCTATGATTGAGCAGACTCGGGAAATTGTTCGTTCCTTTAACCACGCTTATCAGACAGATGTTTTGGTAGAACCGGAAGGGATTTATCCTGAAAACGAAGCAGCTGGACGTTTGCCTGGATTGGATGGCAATGCTAAGATGTCTAAGTCTCTCAATAACGGCATTTATTTGGCTGATGATATGGATATTCTGCAAAAGAAAGTCATGAGCATGTATACAGATCCTAATCATATCAGAGTGGAAGATCCTGGAAAAATTGAGGGAAATATGGTCTTTCATTATTTGGATGTTTTTGGCCGCCCAGAAGATGCTGCTGATATTGCTGCAATGAAAGAGCATTATCAAAGAGGTGGTCTGGGAGATGTCAAAACCAAACGCTATCTGTTAGAAATTTTAGAGCGAGAGTTAGGTCCTATTCGTGAGCGTCGTGTCGAGTTCGCTAAAGACATGGGACAGGTCTATCAGATGCTGCAAGAAGGATGCGATAAGGCCCGTCAGACTGCCGCTCAGACTCTTTCAGAAGTGAAGTCTGCGATGGGGATTAATTATTTTAAATAACGAACATTATTGATTATAAATCACAAAAACTATCGTTTTTAGTTTCAAAAATGATGGTTTTTATTTTTTGTGTAATAATGATTGACAATTTCCTATAGAATGGTATGATATTAACAACAAAAAAACCAGCTCTTATTCAAAGAAAACTGAACTTCGATTCTCTTTGGGTATTAGTTTAATAAAAAGGAAAAGAGGAAACTGTGGATGTCTAACTGGGACACTAAATTTTTGAAAAAAGGTTTTACCTTTGATGATGTACTGCTGATTCCAGCTGAAAGCCATGTACTGCCCAACGATGCTGATTTGAGTACCAAGCTTGCTGAGAATCTGACTTTAAATATCCCAATCATTACTGCTGCCATGGACACTGTTACAGAGAGTCAGATGGCTATCGCTATTGCCCGTGCCGGCGGTCTTGGAGTTATCCACAAAAATATGTCTATTGAGCAACAGGCTGATGAAGTTCGAAAGGTTAAACGTTCTGAGAATGGCGTTATTATTGATCCTTTTTTCCTAACACCTGAGCATACCATTGCTGAAGCGGATGAGTTGATGGGACGCTACCGTATCAGTGGTGTTCCTGTTGTAGAAACTCTTGAAAATCGTAAGTTAGTAGGGATTTTGACCAATCGTGATTTGCGTTTTATTTCTGACTATGACCAGCCTATTTCTCGTCATATGACTAGTGAGAATCTTGTAACGGCGCCTGTTGGAACAGATTTGGGAACTGCAGAGCGCATTTTGCAGGAGCACCGGATTGAAAAATTGCCTTTGGTTGATGAAAAAGGCTGCCTTTCAGGTTTGATTACCATTAAAGATATTGAAAAGGTTATTGAGTTTCCAAATGCTGCTAAAGATGAGTTTGGCCGTCTCTTGGTAGCTGGTGCTGTCGGTGTTACTTCAGATACTTTCGAACGTGCGGAAGCTCTCTTTGAAGCGGGTGCAGATGCGATTGTTATTGATACTGCACATGGCCACTCAGCTGGAGTTTTGCGTAAGATTGCAGAGATTCGTGCTCATTTCCCTGATCGCACCTTGATTGCTGGAAATATTGCAACTGCTGAAGGTGCACGCGCTCTCTATGAAGCAGGTGTGGATGTTGTTAAGGTCGGAATTGGCCCAGGTTCTATCTGCACAACCCGTGTCATTGCTGGTGTTGGTGTTCCTCAAGTAACGGCTATTTATGATGCAGCTGCTGTAGCGCGTGAATATGGAAAAACCATCATTGCTGATGGTGGAATCAAGTATTCCGGAGATATTGTCAAAGCCTTGGCTGCTGGTGGAAATGCTGTTATGCTGGGTTCAATGTTTGCAGGAACAGACGAAGCGCCAGGTGAGACAGAAATCTTCCAAGGTCGGAAATTTAAGACTTACCGTGGAATGGGATCTATCGCCGCTATGAAGAAGGGCTCTAGTGACCGTTACTTCCAAGGTTCTGTCAATGAAGCGAATAAGCTAGTTCCAGAAGGAATTGAAGGTCGTGTGGCATACAAGGGAGCTGCTGCAGATATTGTCTTCCAGATGCTGGGTGGTATCCGATCTGGTATGGGTTATGTTGGTGCTGCAAATCTGCAAGAACTTCACGATAATGCTCAGTTTATTGAAATGAGTGGTGCTGGATTGAAGGAAAGCCACCCTCATGATGTGCAAATTACAAATGAAGCCCCTAACTATTCAGTTCAATAAAAAATAAAACGAGGTCGGGAATTTTTCCCAACCTCTTTTTAAATTTACGATTTAAATTGACATATTTTTACAATTCAAAAGGCTATAAAAGCTGTTCTAACAACAATTCGATATAATTCATTTACAGCATAAGCAAGTTTTTGTAAATTAAATTTACAAAAACGTAAATCTCATGTAATGCTAGGATTGAGATATAATTTGTCCTTGTTGGATGGTGAAAATTTTTATATCTTGTGGAAGATTTTTTAAATGTTCTAAAGTTGTTGTAGTGATGAAAGTTTGAATATCCTGAGAGATAGTTTCTAATAATTTTAGTTGACGGTTATTGTCAAGTTCGCTCATTACATCGTCAAGCAATAAAATAGGTGTTTCCTTTGTAATGCTTTCTATTAACTTGATTTCGGCTAGTTTCAGTGATAAAACAAGACTGCGATGCTGACCTTGACTACCAAAGTTGGCATCCATCTGGTTGATAAAAAAAGCAATATCATCACGATGGGGACCAACACCTGTATTTTTTTTGAATAGGTCACGTTTACGGCTGCTTAATAAGGAAGAGCAGTAGGTTTCTTCTAAATTGTCAATTTGGTGTAAAGGAATAGATGACAGATACTTGACAGTCAATTCTTCCAAATTTTGAGAAATGTCCCAGTACTTGTCTTGAGCAAAGCTTTCTAATTTTTGCAAAAAATCCAACCGATGCCTTATGACACGACAGCCATAGTCAACCAGCTGCTCATCAAGAACAGTCAAGAAGGTTTCATCAACTTTGTCATTAGCTTTCAGATAGGTATTGCGTTGTTTGAGGACATGGTTGTAATTGGATAAATCTGATAGATAGACAGGCTTGATTTGTCCAAGCTCAATGTCTATAAATTTACGACGTAGACTGGGGGAACCTTTAATCAACTGTAAATCTTCAGGAGCAAAAATAACAACATTCATAGTTCCAATGTAGTCTGATAGTTTACTTTGCTTCAAGTGGTTGACTTTTGTGATCCGACCTTTTGGTGTCAAGTTAATGTCAAGGGGAACTTTACCAGTCTTTTTTTCTAAGATACCAGAGACAAGGAGTTCATTTTCTGTAAAATGAATCAGATCCTTATCTGAGCGTGTGCGGTGGCTTCTTGTCAAGGCTAGGAAATAAACAGCTTCTAAAATATTGGTTTTACCTTGTGCGTTCTGGCCTAGAAAGACATTTAAGCCAGGATGGAAGTCAATATCAGCTTCCTGATAATTTCGGAAATGCTTGATTTTTAATGATTGCAGCCACATGATTAGATACCAGGGAAGCGAACAGGGCTTTTAGTAGTTTTCTGCTTTTTAGGTAGCCCTGTATTCTTAAGCTTTTCTTTTTTAGAAGTCTGATTTTTTTAAAATCCCTATTCATAGCTTTGACAAGTTCAGCAACTCGTTTTTTTTTCTGCCATTTCCTCTTGGTGTTGCAGAATTTCTTCTTGACTAGGAGCTGTCAGGTTAATTTCAATTCCTTGCTCAGGAAGGGAGATCCTATCATTGACACGGAGTTTTTTCCCCCGGCGGTTTTCTGGTTCGCCATTAAAAAGGACTGGATATTCACTTAGAAATGTTTTAATTGCTCCGCCGCTTTGGATAATTCCTGTTTCTTTTAAAAGTGCTTGTAGCGTGATGTAGTCATCAAATAATTTGTATTCCATATTTCACCTCAACCCTGTCATTATACCATATTTGTTAGTAAAAAGTGCTGAGGTGCTTTGGATAAAATCGGAAATTTTCTCCTGTTATAAGAAAACGTTTTAATCAGCAAAAAGCTTGGTAGAACAAACAAATCAGAGGCATTTCATGATATAATAGTAGTCTATATTATTCAGTATGAGGGGCGTCATGGAAATCACTAAAGGAGTTCGTCTCCATTTTATTCAATCAGAAAAATTTAAAACAAATAAAATTAGGGTTCGTTTTTCAGCGCCTATGTCCAAAGAAACAGTAGCTGGTCGGGTTTTAACAGCCAGTATGCTAGAAACTGTCAATGCGGTTTATCCTACTTCGCAAGCCTTCAGAGAACGTTTGGCCAATTTGTATGGTGCTGATTATTCTACGAGTCTTTCAAGGAGAGGATTGGTCCATTATTTAGATATCAATCTTTCTTTTGTGCGGGATAAATTTTTGAGTCGTAAAAATGTCCTAACAGATGCCATGCTTGATTTTTTGAAAGCCAGCTTGTTTTCTCCATTGGTAAGTCAGGACGCTTTTGATGAATCTGCTTTTGAAATTGAGAAGAAAAATATCTTGAATGATTTGGAAGCTGAAATTGAGAATCATTTTTATCATGCTCATCGAGAATTAGATAAACTCTTTTATGAAGAAGAGGAAATGCAGATGCCTCGTGTTGGGACGATTGAATTAATTCAGAAAGAGACAGCTGCAAGCAGTTTTGCTGCTTTTCAGCAGATGCTTCAGGAAAATCAGATTGACTTTTTCTTTATTGGGGACTTTAATGAAGTGGCTGTTCGGGAGAAAATTCAATCTTTCAATTTTGCGCCTCGCCAGCAAGAACTTCAGTTAGTTTATCAGCAAGAATATTCCAATGTTTTGCGAGAAGGACTGGAGCAGAAGGATGTGCATCAGTCAATTATTGAGTTGGGCTATCACTTCCCTATTCAGTACGGAGAGAGTGAACACCTGCCTTTGGTCGTTTTAAATGCTTTGCTAGGTGGCTTTGCCCATTCGAAATTATTTGTCAATCTTCGTGAAAAGGAAGGGCTGGCTTATACAATTTCTAGCAATTTTGATATTTTTTCAGGAATGATGCGAATTTACGCTGGTATTGACCGCATCAATCGGACCAGAACAGTTGCTTTAATCAACCGGCAAATTGTTGATTTGAAGCGTGGGAATTTTAGTCTGGAAGAACTGAATCAAACCAAGAAAATGCTGAGAAATTCGGTATTGTTAGCTCAGGATCGACAGAATACAATCTTAGAGAGAGCTTATATGTCTTCTGTTTTAGGGAAAAAATTCTTATCTCTTGAAGCTTGGCTGGAAGCTTTGGAACAGGTTCATAAAGATGATATTGTCAAAGCAGCTGGTCTCTTAAAATTACAAGCTATTTACTTTATGGAAGGAAAATAATGCAGGGAGAAGTGCTAGAAATAATCAATTATTCAGCAGTGGGAGAAACTGTTTATCAGACAGTCTTGGCAAATGGTTTGCGTGTTTTTCTTCTGCCTAAAAATGATTTTAATGAAACTTATGGGATTATCTCAACTAATTTTGGTTCAGTGGATACAGGGATTGTTTCACGTGAAACCAAGCAGGTCACTCAGTATCCGGCGGGAATAGCTCATTTTTTGGAACATAAGCTTTTTGAAGGCCCGCAGGGAAAGGATCTGCTGCTGGAATTTACGAAGCTAGGGGCTGAGAGCAATGCCTTTACAAGCTTTACTCGGACTAGCTATTTATTTTCAGCAACGGATAATATTTCAGAAAACCTACATCTTTTGCAAGAACTGGTCCATCGGGTTGATTTCACAAAAGAATCTATTTTGCGGGAACAGGATATTATCGGCCAAGAAATTGAGATGTATCAGGATAATCCAGATTATCGTCTCTTTTTTGGAGCCTTGGCCAATCTCTATCCTCAAACACCTCTGGCAGAAGATATTGCAGGAACGAAAGAGTCTATCTCTGAAATTACTGTTGAAAAATTGAAGGAAAATTTCAGTAACTTTTATCATCCTTCTAATATGACTTTGTTTGTGATTGGTAATTTTGATTTGGAACAGATAGCTGCAGAGATTGCTGAACAGCAGAAAAAACTAGTTTTTGCTGGGAGTTTGGAATCTATTGAAAAAATTCCTGTTAGCCTTCACCCAGTGGTGTCAACAGACACCTACCGAATGGAGGTGGCTAGTCCAAAACTGGCAGTTGGGATTCGAGGGACAGACTTTGTTGATGAATCGGAGTTGTATCGCTATAAAATCACTTTGAAACTCTTATTTGCCATGATGTTTGGCTGGACTTCCAAGCGTTTTCAGTCCCTCTATGAGAGTGGGAAAATGGATAATTCTTTAACGTTGGAAGTGGAAGTAGAAAAAGATTTTCACTTTGTCATGCTGACGATGGATACTCAGGAACCGGTGGGACTTTCTCATCAATTTCGCTCAGCCATCAAGAATTTTGACAAGGATCCGGATGTGACAGAAGAGCATTTGGATACGATTAAAAGTGAGATGTTTGGTGATTTTCTGCATGGTTTAAACTCGCTTGAGTATATTGCAACCCAGTATGAACCGCATTTGACGGGTGAGAATCTGTTTGATTTGCCGAAAATTTTACAGGACATCAACCTGAATGATGTGATAAAACTAGGTCATCGTTTTATCGATCAGTGTGATATGACAGATTTTACTATTTTTCCAAAATAATTCCAGAATCGTTTTTAAAATTTTGTTAAAATAGTGAAGAATAGAAATAAGGGAAAAGTACGTATGAGAAAAAAAACGATAGGAGAAGTGTTGAAGCTTGCCCGGACCAATCAAGGGCTGAGCTTAGAGGAATTGTCAAAAAAGACAGATATCCAGCAGGATTTGCTGGAAGCGCTGGAACGAAATGACTATGATTTGCTTCCTAGTCCTTTCTATGCCCGTAGCTTCTTGCGGAAATATGCTTGGGCTGTAGATTTGGATGAGTCTATTATTCTGGAGGCTTACGAAGCTGGTGAGATGATTGTCTTTGATGAAGTGGCACTGGCAGCAGATGAGGAATTCAGGAGCAGAAAAAATAAAAATAAAAGCTCTTTTCTGCCCTTATTCTATTTTCTCTTGTTGGCTTCAGCTATTGCTGCTTTCGTAGCTTATTATATCTGGAGCTATGCTCATACTAATTCGGTAAGTTTCAAAGCATCTGACAGCAATTATAGTCTGGTATCTTCTACAAGCACTAACAGTCAGAAGAGTTCCTTTTCTTCGGCTGATTCTAAGTCAGTTTCTTCCTCAGCTAGCAAATTGACAGTTAGTGGAAGCGGAGAGAATTTGATTGCTGAGTATAGCGGAGCAAGTCAGCCTGTTAAAGTGACCGTTTCTGTGGAGCAAACAACCAATTTGGTAAGCATAAGCGATTCAGAACTAGCCGAAGGCATCACCTTATCTCCTGAAAAATCAAGCCAGACGGTTTCTCTTGAGCCAGGCAATAAGTATCTTATTACGTTAGCACCTGTTAAAGGAGCAACTGTGACGATAGAGGGACAAAAACTAGATACTTCGGCTTTGACTAGTGATAGTGGAACCATTAGTTTGAACATTACGAAAGGATAAAAACGAAGGGAATCCCATGAAAAAAGAAAATATTCCAAATGCCTTAACTCTTGTTAGAATTGCGTTAATCCCTGTATTTGTTGTGATTTTAACATTCGGTCATTCTTACACCATGCATATCTTGGCAGCTTTTATATTTGCTTTTGCCAGTATAACTGATTATCTAGATGGCTATTTGGCTCGAAAGTGGGAAGTAGTAACAAATTTTGGTAAATTTGCTGATCCCATGGCTGATAAGCTTTTAGTGATGTCTGCTTTTATCATGTTGATTGAGATGAAAATGGCTCCTGCTTGGGTTGTAGCTATTATTATTTGCCGGGAATTGGCAGTAACAGGTCTGCGCTTGCTTTTAGTGGAAACAGGAGGGACAGTATTAGCAGCTGCCATGCCAGGTAAAATCAAGACCTTCACGCAGATGTTTGCTATAATTTTTCTTCTGATTCATTGGACTCTCTTAGGACAAATCCTTCTGTATATCGCTTTAATCTTTACGATTTATTCTGGATATGACTACTTCAAGGGAAGTGCCTATCTCTTTAAAGATACCTTTAAATAATATGGAAAATATCATCGAAGTAAAAAATCTTAAGTACAAATACGATAGTGAGTCTGAGAATTACACTTTAAATGATGTCTCCTTTCAAGTAAAAAAAGGGGAATGGCTGTCTATTGTCGGTCATAATGGCAGCGGAAAATCAACCACAGTTCGTTTAATTGACGGTCTTTTAGAAGCGGAAAGCGGAGATATTATTATCTCAGGCGATAAGCTAATAGCTGAAAACGTCTGGGAAAAGCGTCGACAGATTGGCATGGTATTCCAAAATCCAGATAATCAGTTTGTCGGTGCAACTGTAGAAGACGATGTAGCCTTTGGTTTGGAAAATCAAGGGCTGGACTATGATCTGATGGTAGAGCGAGTCCAGCAGGCATTAGAGCTTGTCGGCATGCAGGATTTTAAGGAGCGTGAACCAGCTCGTCTTTCCGGAGGGCAAAAACAGCGGGTAGCTGTTGCAGGTGTGGTAGCTCTGAGACCGGATATTATTATTTTGGATGAAGCAACTAGCATGCTAGATCCAGAGGGACGTTTGGATCTTATCCAGATCGTGAAAAAAATTAAAGATAGCAATCAGCTGACCGTCATTTCCATCACTCATGACCTGGATGAAATAGCCTTAAGCGACCGTGTTTTGGTCATGAAAGAAGGGCAGGTTGAGTCTACCGCTACTCCGAGAGAACTCTTTTCTCGAGAAGATTTAGAAGAGCTAGGATTGGATCAGCCATTTGTCAATCAGGTAAAAGCGACTTTACGTCAGTCAGGCTTTTCTCTGGCAGACTCTTACTTAACAGAAAAAGAATTGCAGGATCAACTATGGGCATTACTCTCAAAAATGTAAGTTATACTTATCAAGCTGGCACCCCTTTTGAGGGACCAGCGCTTTTTGGAGTGGATTTGGAGATAAAATCCGGCAGCTACACCGCTCTTATCGGTCATACTGGTAGCGGTAAGTCAACAATTCTCCAGCTTTTAAATGGCTTGCTGGTTCCCAATCAGGGTAGTGTTGAAGTAGGCAGTACAGTCATCACGGCTGATTCCGTCAATAAAGACTTTAAACAGGTGCGCAAGAAGGTCGGTCTGGTCTTTCAATTTCCGGAAAGTCAAGTTTTTGATGAAACAGTTTTGAAAGATGTGGCTTTTGGCCCTCAGAATTTTGGTGTTTCTAAGGAAGAAGCGGAAGCGTTGGCGCGTGAAAAGCTGCACTTGGTCGGAATTTCTGAGGATTTGTTCAATCGCAGTCCTTTCGAACTTTCTGGTGGCCAGATGCGCAGGGTGGCCATCGCTGGTATATTAGCCATGGAACCTGATATTTTGGTTTTGGATGAGCCGACAGCAGGACTTGATCCGTCCGGTCGAAAAGAACTGATGAGGCTCTTTGAAGAGCTGCATCAAGCCGGTATGACCATTGTTTTGGTAACTCACCTAATGGATGATGTAGCCAACTTTGCTGATACAGTCTATGTTTTAGATAAGGGCAGAGTCGTCAAGAGCGGTCAGCCTGCTCAGGTCTTTCAGGATCTTGATTTTATGGAGAGTATTCAATTGGGTGTTCCCAAGATTACAAAATTTGCTCACGAATTGGCGGAGAAAGGGATGAATTTCTCGCACTATCCTATTACAATTGAAGAATTCAAGGAGATCTTGCATGGATAAGTTGATTTTAGGTCGCTATATTCCCGGAAATTCAATCATCCATCGTTTGGATCCGCGGAGCAAGTTGCTGGCGATGTTTCTTTTTATTCTATTAATTTTCTGGGCTAATAATCTTGTGACCAATCTGCTGTTGTTTGTTTTCGTTTTTAGTTTGGTCTTGCTGTCCAAGGTTCCTTTGAAGTTCTTTTTAAAGGGTATCCAGTCCATGGTTTTTATCATAGCTTTTACCACCTTGTTCCAGCTGTTTTTAACCTCTGGAGGGGCCACAATCTTTCGATTCGCTTTTATCAGAATTACAGAACTAGGACTGTCACAGGCTGGAATTATTTTTAGCCGCTTTATTCTGATTATTTTCTTTTCTACTCTTCTGACTCTGACAACGACGCCCTTAAGCTTGTCCGATGCGGTTGAGTCTTTGTTGAAACCACTGAAGGTTTTCAAAGTGCCAGCACATGAGATTGGTCTGATGCTCTCTATGAGCCTGCGCTTCGTTCCAACGTTGATGGATGATACTACTCGGATTATGAACGCCCAGAGGGCGCGTGGTGTTGACTTTGGCGAGGGAAAGCTTGTTCAAAAGGTTAAATCTATTATTCCCATTCTAATCCCTTTGTTTGCTTCTAGTTTTAAAAGGGCAGATGCTCTAGCAATTGCCATGGAAGCGCGCGGTTATAATGGAGGTGAAGGCCGGACACGTTTTCGCCGCTTGGTATGGAAAAGAAATGACAGCTTGGCTATTATTAGCTTACTTATATTAGGTGTTCTGCTTTATATATTGAAAAACTGACCTATTGTTTAAAGTGTTTTTAGAGAATAGTATAAGTTAAACTTGTCTATTTTTTGCTTGGTCAAAGAAAATATTTGGCAAAAAAGCTCTAAAAGTCTGTTTTTAACGTCTAAACTAAATGTTCTTGTAACGTTTGACTTGGTAATGTAACTTTTTGGTAATATTTTATGTGTAAGATAGTATTATCACCGAAAGGAGAATTACATTTTAATGAACAAAAAAACAGCAAAATGGACTTTAACAGGTGCAGTCGCTGCAGCGGCTTTCTTGGTTTCAGGTATTGCAAATGCTGAGACCTATACAGTTGAAGCCGGTGATACTTTATCAGCTATTGCTAACGAAAAAAATACAACTCTTGAGAAATTAGTAGAGTTAAACAAGATTGCAGATCCAAATCACATCCGTGTTGGTCAAATCTTGGAACTTGGAAATAGTGCCAAAACGTCTGAAACAAGCGTAGCAGCAACTGCAACTCCCGTAAATAATTATGCAGCACCTGCAGCAACAGCTAATTCAGCAGCAACTTCAGGAGGCCTTGTACTTAGCAATGGTAATACCGCTGGTGCAACTGGTTCTTATGCAGCATCACGTATGGCAGAAATGACTGGTGTTCCTGCATCAACTTGGGAAGCTATCATTGCCCGTGAATCAAATGGTCAAGTAGATGCTTACAACCCTTCAGGTGCTAGTGGTCTTTTCCAAACAATGCCAGGTTGGGGTTCAACAGCTACTGTTGATGATCAAATCCAATCAGCATATAGCGCCTATAGTGCTCAAGGACTTTCAGCTTGGGGTTACTAAGATAAAACTAAAAAAACCACAGAATCCCTGTGGTTTTTTTAGTTTACATAAAATTGACAATTTATAAGCAGAAAATGGTAGTGTAGATAAAGATTTAAAGATAACAATCTTATCTAGATTGACAGCTATGTAAAGTTATGAAAAGTGTTCGTTTAATATTTTTAAAATGTGTTTGGGAGAATGAGCCAGGAAATCTGCTCCATTTTCTAGTAACTCTTTTTGGCTGCCAAAGCCCCAAAGGACTCCTAGAGTTGAGATTCCTACTTCTTTACCGCCAATTATATCAAACTTTGTATCGCCTATAATTATGGTTTCTTCTGGATTTGCATCTAGTGTTCGCAGAGCTCGGAGCAGAACATCTGCTTTGTGAAATGAATCTGGCAGTGAGCCAAAAATATCATCAAATTGCTCAGAGATAGCTAGATTTGCTAATAAATCTTGTGCTGTGGGTTGATTCTTACTCGTTGTTACATAAATCTGATAACCAGCTTCTTTTAACTGTGTTAGCAATTCTGGTATCCCCTCATAGAGGCGGACGCCCCAGATGCCTTTTTCCTTATAGAAGCTGCGGTAATAGTTAATTGCTTCTGGAACTTGGTTTTCTTCAAGAACAGAGGCGAAGCTTACTTCCAGAGGCGGCCCCATAAAACTTTTGATGATACTTTCTTCAGGGCACTCTTTTCCAAGTTGTTTGAAGCTGTATTCAAAGGATTCTTGGATGCCCTTTGAACTGTCAACTAGGGTTCCATCCAAATCAAAGAAGATATATTTCAAATGACTCATCTTGTCTCCTTGTTTACTATCTAGTAAATCTACTTGACAAATTTGTCAAGGTTATTCTCCAAAGATTTCTTTTGAAAGTCTGCGGCCTGTAGGTGTTTTAGCTAGACCACCTTCAGCTGTTTCTCTGAAAGCAGTAGGCAGACTTGACCCGACTTGATACATGGCGTCAATGACTTCGTCAACAGGAATTTTAGATTCGATTCCCGCAAGAGCCATATCAGCTGCAATAAAGGCGTAACTGGCTCCCATAGCATTTCGCTTGACACAAGGCACCTCCACCAGACCAGCTACTGGATCACAAATCAAGCCCAGCATGTTTTTAATGACAAAACAAATAGCTTGACTGGCTTGAAAAGGTGAACCTCCAGCAGCCAGAACTAAAGCAGCTGCACTCATAGCAGAAGCGGAGCCAACCTCAGCTTGACAGCCACCTTCAGCACCCGAAATTGAGGCGTTATTGGCAATAACTAGGCCAAAAGCGCCTGCAGCTAATAGAAAGTTTAGCTGTTCTTCTTCTGAGAGTCCTAATTTTTCAATGGCAGATGTAAGAACAGCTGGCAGACAGCCAGCGCTGCCGGCAGTAGGTGTTGCACAAACTAAACCCATTTTAGCATTATGCTCATTGACAGCAATAGCATTTTTTGCAGCAGTCAGCACAGTGTGGTCT
This sequence comes from Streptococcus sp. IsoGale022, assembly GCF_031142805.1. NCBI lineage: Bacteria > Bacillati > Bacillota > Bacilli > Lactobacillales > Streptococcaceae > Streptococcus > Streptococcus sp. IsoGale022. The sequence goes on from NZ_JAKZJI010000012.1 coordinate 40,384, forward strand.
GACAAAGCCTTTCCTGACTGAATATAGTGATCAAGTTTAGCTGCGTCTCCGCCAGTCAAGCCACTCCGAGACTTGCTCTCGTCAAGTCCAAGAAGGACAGAGGCTTTCATGACTTCCAGATTGCGACCCATCAGTCGCAGGACTTCATCTCTTTCACGACCAGTTAATTCATACTCGGTAGCAATCATCAATTCAGCAACATTTCCTTGGTAATCCAAGTCAGCTTGCTCTACCAATTCTTTGATGGAATAAAACATATTTTCTCCTACTTAAAGAAATTTACATTATGCAGATGAGGAATGTTTCGAATTTCTTCGACAGCTTCTTCACAGCTGCGGCTGTCAACTTCAATAATCATAATCGCTTTTTCTCCAGCCTTCTCACGTGTAACATTCATCTGAGCTATATTTATATTGTAGCGTGACAGAGCTTCGGTGACATGGGCAATCATACCTGGAACATCCTGGTGGACAATAATGATGGTCGGAGTATTCATGCTCAGAGATACTGAAAAGCCATTCAACTCTGTTACTTGAATGTTGCCGCCACCGATAGAGACTCCAGTCACACTGATTGTTTTACGGTCATTTTTGACTGTAATCTTTGTCGTATTGGGGTGGGGAGCATTGCTATCCTTTTGAATCGTCCAGACAATCTTGATACCACGTTTATGAGCAATTTCAAGGCTGTTAGGAATCTCAGGGTCATCTGTCTCCATTCCCAGAATCCCTGCGACAAGAGCCAAGTCAGTTCCGTGACCTCGGTAAGTTTTAGCAAAAGAGTTAAAGAGCTGGAACTCTACCTCTGTTGGCTCATCGTTAAAAATGGAGGAGACAATTTTTCCAATACGGACGGCACCTGCCGTATGGCTGCTTGATGGACCTATCATCACAGGTCCGATAATATCAAAAACAGATTGAAATCTTAGTGAAGTCATGATTTCTCCTTGCAGCTTATTTATTATTTTCATTATAACAAAGTTAAGGGCTTTCTGCTGATTTTTTAAATGAATTAAAAGTGGATATTATAAAATTTGTTTGATAGGAAAGTAAACGAGCAAATCAATAAGTTTACAAAGTTGTAAACATAATTTACAGTTAATAAATTTAGTTAAATTTCTGATTTGTTTTCCGAGTCCTTTCGTGCTATAATAGGCCTTGCTCAAGCGACCTTCAATCGTTGAAAGCACAGCACGACCTTCAATCGTGAAATAACGAAAAGATGGGAGAACACAATGAGTGATAACTCTAAGATTCGTGTCGTTGTTGGTATGAGCGGAGGTGTCGATTCATCAGTAACTGCTTTGCTCTTGAAAGAGCAAGGTTACGATGTGATTGGCATCTTCATGAAAAACTGGGACGACACAGACGAATTTGGTGTCTGTACAGCCACAGAAGACTACAAGGATGTAGCTGCTGTTGCAGATCAGATTGGCATTCCTTACTACTCTGTCAACTTTGAGAAAGAGTACTGGAATCGCGTTTTTGAATACTTCTTGGCGGAATACCGAGCTGGTAGGACTCCAAATCCAGATGTCATGTGTAACAAGGAAATCAAGTTTAAAGCCTTCCTTGACTATGCCTTGACACTGGGTGCAGATTACGTTGCAACGGGTCACTATGCTCAGATAAAGAGAGACCAAGATGGCTTGGTTCACATGTTGCGTGGCAAGGACAACAATAAGGATCAGACTTACTTCCTAAGCCAACTGTCACAGGAACAACTGCAAAAGACTATGTTTCCTCTGGGGCATTTAGAAAAGCCAGAAGTTCGAGCAATTGCTGAAAGAGCTGGTTTAGCTACAGCTAAGAAAAAAGACTCGACTGGTATTTGCTTCATTGGTGAGAAGAATTTTAAAGAATTTCTGAGTCAATATTTACCAGCCCAGCCTGGTCGCATGATGACCTTGGAAGGCCGAGATATGGGCCAGCATGCTGGGTTGATGTATTATACTATTGGCCAGCGGGGTGGTCTTGGAATTGGTGGTCAGCACGGTGGAGATAATGAGCCTTGGTTTGTGGTTGGAAAAGACCTCAGCCAAAATATCCTTTATGTGGGTCAAGGCTTTTACCATGACAACTTAATGTCAACCAGTCTTGACGCTAGTCAGGTTCATTTCACAAAAGAAATGCCAGAAGAATTTACTATGGAATGTACAGCTAAGTTCCGCTACCGTCAGCCTGATTCTAAGGTGACAGTACATGTCAAAGGAGACAAGGCAGAGGTCATCTTTGCGGAGCCACAGCGCGCCATTACACCAGGACAGGCAGTTGTCTTTTACGATGGCGAAGAGTGTTTAGGTGGCGGTTTAATTGACAATGCCTACCGTGATGGCAAGGTTTGTCAGTATGTCTAACTGGAGTTAAATAAAAACAATGAGTTCTCAATTTTTTTATGCATTTATGGCATTTTTCGCTATAATGAACCCAATTTCAAATCTTCCTGCTTACATGGCTTTAGTAGCAGATGATAGTCAAAAAATTTCACGAAAAATTGCTTTTAGGAGTCTTTTGATTGCCTTTGTTATTGTAACTGTTTTTATCTTTTCAGGAGATTTCATTTTTAAAGTATTTGGAATTACAATTGTTTCTTTCAGAATTGCTGGTGGAATATTAGTGGCCGTTATCGGTTATCATATGATTAATGGTAATCATTCACCCAGCTATAAAGGAATGGAGCAGCAAGCAGTAAATTCAGATCCAATGTCTATTGCTATTTCTCCTCTTGCAATGCCACTTTTTGCGGGACCAGGTACAATTACAACTGCTTTAAGTCTGGCTAATGGAGGTTTGCAGAATCAACTGATAACCGTAGTTGCTTTTGCTCTACTATGTGTCATCACTTATCTCCTGTTAAGAAGTGCAAAACAAATTGCAGGCTTCTTGGGAGAAAATTTGATGAAAATTATAACGAAAATGATGGGACTTTTACTATTCTCGATAGGAATACAGATGATTATCGTCAGTGTGCAGACCTTGCTCAAACAGTGATTTGCATTGACAAAACGATTTGATTTGATAAAATAGCTTTAACAATAGTCATGATGGTCAAAGCTCATGGATGTTGCAGGCTTTTTTGTCCTGCACTTCTGGAGACTTGGCCTTTTTTGGTGAAAAAAAACGAAGGAAAAAGAAATGTCACACAATTTTACTGAAAGTTATGATATTATCGTGATTGGAGCAGGGCATGCTGGGGTTGAGGCATCGCTGGCTGCTAGTCGAATGGGTTGCAAGGTTCTTTTAGCAACCATCAATATTGAGATGCTGGCTTTTATGCCCTGCAATCCTTCTATCGGAGGGTCTGCTAAAGGGATTGTCGTTCGTGAAGTAGATGCTTTGGGTGGGGAGATGGCCAAGAATATTGACAAGAGCTATATCCAAATGAAGATGCTCAATACTGGTAAAGGACCCGCTGTTCGGGCTCTTCGGGCCCAGGCGGATAAGGAAGTTTACTCCAAAGAAATGCGGAAGACTGTTGAAAATCAAGAAAATCTGACTCTGCGGCAAACCATGATTAATGAAATCTTGGTAGAAGATGGTAAGGTCATTGGGGTTAAAACAGCGACCCATCAGGAGTATGCAGCTAAAGCTGTTATTGTTACGACTGGAACAGCCTTGCGGGGAGAAATTATTATTGGTGATCTCAAGTATTCATCTGGTCCAAACCATAGCTTAGCAGCCATTCCTTTAGCAGATAATCTGCGTGACCTAGGATTTGAAATTGGTCGTTTTAAAACTGGAACTCCTCCACGTGTTAAGGCGTCATCTATCAATTATGATGTGACTGAAATTCAGCCAGGTGATGAAAAAGCCAATCATTTCTCTTACACGTCTCGTGATGAGGACTATGTGAAAGATCAAGTTCCTTGCTGGTTGACTTATACCAATGCGGAAAGTCATGAGATTATCCAAAATAACTTGCATCGGGCTCCTATGTTTTCAGGAGTAGTCAAGGGAGTGGGGCCACGCTATTGCCCGTCTATTGAGGATAAGATCGTCCGTTTTGCGGACAAAGAACGCCACCAGCTTTTCTTAGAACCTGAGGGTCGTGATACAGAAGAAGTTTATGTGCAGGGGTTGTCAACTAGTTTGCCAGAAGATGTGCAGAAGGACTTGGTTCACTCTATCAAGGGTCTAGAAAATGCTGAGATGATGCGGACAGGATATGCCATTGAGTACGATATGATTATGCCCCACCAGTTGCGGGCAACCTTGGAAACCAAGAAAATTTCAGGGCTGTTTACAGCAGGTCAGACCAATGGGACTTCTGGTTATGAAGAAGCTGCAGGTCAAGGGATTATTGCTGGGATAAATGCGGCCTTGAAAATCCAAGGTAAGCCGGAGCTGATTCTGAAGCGCAGTGATGGTTACATTGGAGTCATGATTGATGATTTGGTGACCAAGGGAACTGTAGAACCTTACCGACTCTTGACTAGCCGAGCTGAGTACCGTTTGATTCTCCGCCATGACAATGCAGATATGCGTTTGACAGAGCTGGGACGAGAAATTGGTCTGGTAGATGATGAGCGCTGGGCTCGTTTCGAGATTAAAAAGAATCAATTTGACAATGAAATAAAGCGTTTGGAATCCATCAAGCTAAAGCCTGTCAAGGAAACCAATGCCAAGGTAGAAGCACTTGGTTTTAAGCCTCTGACAGATGCAGTAACTGCCAAAGAATTTATAAGGCGACCGGAAGTGTCTTATCAAGATGTGGTTCAGTTCATTGGTCCAGCTGCAGAAGAGCTTGATGAAAAGATTATCGAGTTGCTTGAGACAGAGATTAAGTACGAAGGCTATATTTCCAAAGCTCTTGATCAGGTTGAAAAGATGAAGCGCATGGAAGAGAAGCGGATTCCAGCAAATATTGACTGGGATGATATTGACTCGATTGCAACTGAAGCACGACAGAAGTTTAAGAAAATCAATCCAGAAACGATTGGTCAGGCTAGTCGTATTTCTGGTGTCAATCCAGCAGATATTTCCATTTTGATGGTTTACTTAGAAGGCAAGTCTAGAAGCATTTCTAAAAATCAAGCGAAGTAACTCTTGTAAAAGGCTTAGTTTCCTTTGGGAAGCAGCCTTTTTGTGTAAATTTACAAGAGGTTTACAACGTTGTAAACTTTGAAAGGCTGTTTTTCGCTTCCTTTACCCTTCTTAAATGCTTTACTTATTGGGAGAAATTCGCTTTTTTCTAGGATTTATGGTAAAATGGCGGAATAAGAGGTCTATGATGAAAAAATTTCGTTTTGCCCCAATTCACTTGGCGATGGCGGGTCTAATTTCCTTTATAATCTTAGCCATCTGTCTGAGGCTTTTTGGTGATAGTTTGGCCATGCTAGCTGCTCTCATGCTTGTGCTGGCTCTTTTGATTGTGCTTTTTATCCAGCAACAGAGAGTATCAGAGCTAGATGAGATTGAGCAGATTCATTATGTCAATCATCAAGCAGAAGGAAGCCTCGCTTCCTTGCTGGATAAGATGCCAGTTGGTGTCATTAAAATCAGTGAAGATAACGGTGATGTAGAGTGGTTTAATCCCTATGCAGAACTGATTTTTACAACTGAAGATGGTGATTTTGATGCTGATATGCTCAAGAATATCATGAAGGCTGCTTATTCAGACTCTGGTCATTATGCTACGGTTGGAGACAAGAAATATTCGGTTTACTTGGACCGTGCATCTAGTGTGTTTTATTTTTTTGATGCATCCAATGAATACGAAGCGACCGTTGGTCTGGTAACAACGCGCCCCGTAATCGGGATTATCTCGGTGGATAACTATGATGATTTGGAAGATGTCGTTTCTGACACAGATATCAGTCATATCAATAGCTTTGTGGCCAACTTCGTAGCAGAATTTTCTGAGCAGTTTCACATGTTTTACCGTCGGGTTGGCATGGATCGGTTCTATCTTTTTACGGATTACACAGTGCTGGAACAGCTGATGGAAAATAAATTTTCTATTATTGATCAATTCCGGACGGAAGCTAAAAATCGAGAGCTGTCACTGACACTCGGTATGGGCTTTTCTTATGGTGATGGCAATCATGATGAAATCGGTCGGGTAGCCCTGCTTAACCTCAACTTAGCTGAAGTTCGCGGTGGGGATCAAGCTGTTGTCAAAGAAAATAATGACAATATGAACCCAATCTTCTTTGGTGGAGGAACGGCGTCAGCTGTTAAGCGCACGCGCACCCGAACTCGGGCTATGATGACTGCGATCTCTGATAAGATTAAGAGTGTGGATCAGGTCTTTATAGTCGGACATAAAAATCTGGATATGGATGCCTTGGGTTCTTCTCTTGGTATGCAACTCTTTGCTAGTAATATCATTGAGAAAGCTTATGTGGTCTATGATCCGTCCCAGATGGCTTCTGACATTGAGCGCTCCATTACAAAGCTCCAGCAGGAAGGGGCTGATTATCTGGTGCCGATTTCTGAAGCAGTAAATATGGTGACCAATCGGTCGCTCTTGATTATGGTTGACCACTCCAAGATATCTCTGACTCTGTCTAAGGATTTCTTTGATCAATTCAGTCAGATTATCGTAGTGGACCACCATCGACGTGATGAAGACTTTCCGGAAAATGCTGTGATTGCCTATATCGAAAGTGGGGCTAGCAGTGCCAGTGAGTTGGTGACGGAGCTGATTCAGTTCCAGAATTCTAAAAAGAACCGTCTCAGTAAGATGCAAGCCAGCCTTCTCATGGCGGGTATCATGCTTGACACTAAAGGATTTTCATCTCGAGTCACCAGTCGGACCTTTGATGTAGCCAGCTATCTACGGACTCGGGGCAGTGACAGTGTTGTGATTCAGGACATTTCTGCTACGAATTTTGAGGAATATCGTGCGATTAATGAGCTGATTTTAAATGGCAAGAAGATTTTGCCTAATGTCATTGTAGCAGCTGGCCCAGAGGAGAACACTTATGATACGGTTGTCATCAGTAAGGCAGCTGATACCATGCTCTCCATGTCAGGAATTGAAGCTACTTTTGTCGTGAGCAAGAATACCAAAGGCTATGTGTCTATTTCAGCTCGCAGTCGCAGCAAGATCAACGTTCAGCGAATTATGGAAAAGCTGGGCGGTGGCGGTCATTTCAATCTGGCAGCAGCTCAAATTGAAGGTAAAACAGTTTCTGAGGTCCTTCAGTCGCTGAATCAAGAAATTATGGACCAAGTCATTAAAGAGGAAGTAATAATAGACGAGGAGAAAAAAGGATGAAAGTAATTTTTTTAGCAGATGTAAAAGGCAAGGGCAAAAAAGGCGAAATCAAGGAAATGCCGACTGGCTATGCTCAAAATTTTCTGATTAAGAAAAATTTAGCCAAGGAAGCAACAGCGCAGGCTATCGGTGAGCTGCGCGGTAAGCAAAAGTCTGAAGAAAAAGCACACGCTGAACTAGTGGCAGAAGCTCAGGCTATTAAAGCTAAGTTAGCAGAAGAAGCTACTCTTGTTGAATTTACTGAAAAAGTTGGTCCAGACGGCCGCACCTTTGGCTCTATTACCAGCAAGAAAATAGCAGAAGAGCTGCAGAAGCAGTTTGGCATTAAAATTGACAAGCGCCACATTAAGGTGGACTCACCGATTCGCTCCATTGGTCTGATAGATGTTCCAGTGAAAATTTATCAGGATATAACTGGGGTGATTCGTTTGCGGGTTAAAGAAGGATAATAGTGATTTGAAGGAAGGATTTACCGATGGCAGAGATTGATGAACTCCGAGCTCAGCCTCAGGATATTTTAGCGGAGCAGTCCGTCTTAGGAGCCATTTTCATTGATGAGAGCAAACTGGTCTTTGTTCGTGAGTATATTGAGCCTGCTGACTTCTTTAAGTATGCCAATCGCTTGATTTTCAAGGCTATGATTGACTTAGCTGACCGCGGGGATGCCATTGATGCAACGACGGTTCGTAATATTTTGGACAGTCAGGGTGACCTGCAGAATATCGGCGGTCTCAGCTACTTGGTGGAAGTGGTCAATTCTGTGCCAACATCTGCCAATGCTGAATACTATGCTAAAATCGTCGCAGAAAAAGCCATTCTGCGGCGGCTGATTTCGCGTCTGACAGAGTCTATCAATCAAGCCTACGATGGCGACCGGCTTTCAGAGGAAATTATCGCTGGAGCTGAAAAAGCTCTGATTGATGTCAGTGAAACAGCTAACCGTAGCGGTTTTAAGAATATCCGTGATGTGTTGAATCTTAACTTTGGCAATCTGGAGGCTCGGTCTCTGCAGACATCAGATATCACCGGAATTGCGACTGGCTATCGTGAGCTGGATAAGATGACGACTGGTCTGCATGAGGAAGAATTAATCATTTTGGCGGCTCGGCCAGCGGTCGGAAAGACGGCCTTTGCCCTTAATATCGCTCAGAATATCGGAACCAAGCTGGATAAGACTGTAGCCATTTTCTCTCTGGAAATGGGGGCGGAGAGCTTGGTGGACCGGATGTTGGCTTCAGAAGGGGTGATTAATTCTCACTCCATTCGTACGGGGCAACTGACAGATGAAGAGTGGCAGAAATATACCATTGCGACAGCTAATCTGGCCAATGCCAGTATTTATATCGATGATACACCAGGGATTCGGATTACAGAGATTCGCTCGCGGGCTCGAAAACTAGCCCAGGAAACGGGTAATCTAGGGCTGGTCTTGATTGACTATCTGCAGCTGATTACGGGAACGGGCCGTGAAAATCGCCAGCAAGAAGTTTCGGAAATTTCCCGTCAGTTGAAAATCTTGGCGAAGGAGCTCAAGGTTCCGGTCATTGCGCTGAGTCAGCTCTCGCGTGGCGTGGAGCAGCGGCAGGATAAGCGACCAGTGCTGTCTGATATTCGGGAATCAGGTTCCATTGAGCAGGATGCGGATATCGTTGCCTTCCTTTACCGAGATGATTATTATGATCGAGCCGGTGAGGAGGAAGAAGGCATTCCCAACAACAAGGTTGAAGTCATTATCGAGAAAAACCGGAGTGGAGCGCGTGGTACAGTAGAGTTAATTTTCCAGAAAGAGTATAATAAATTCTCAAGTATTTCCAAAAGAGAGGAAGAATAAAGATGAGTGATGCATTTACAGATGTGGCAAAAATGAAAAAAATCAAAGAAGATATCAAGGCGCATGAAGGACAAATCGTTGAGATGACGCTGGAAAACGGTCGTAAGCGCCAAAAAAGCAAGCAAGGCCGTCTGATTGAAGTTTATCCGTCTTTGTTTATCGTGGAATATTCCGATGAAGGCGGTCAGCCAGGGGAAATCTCCAATACTTATGTTGAGTCTTATACTTATTCTGACATTTTGACAGAAAAGAACCTCATCCGTTATTTTGATGAATAGAAAGGCCCAGCGGGTCTTTTTACTTATATTTGAAGCAATTCCTCAGTCAAATCGACTTATATAGAGGATGATAAGCAAAGAAAACAGGTGGTCATCATGATTAAAAATTTGGTTTTTGATTTGGGCAATGTCTTGATTGAATGGAATTCTGAGAAAATCTTATCCTATTTTGAACCTGAGGAAGGACGGCAGCAAGTGCTTAGACAGGCTATTTTTGAGTCAGGTGTCTGGCATCAGACGGACAAGGGAGAGCTGAGTTTGAAAGAAGCTTGTAATGAAGTGCAAGCTGGGTTGGACGATTCTTATCATTCTGCCGTTAAGAATGTCTTCTACCATTGGTATGAGGTTGTGCATGTTTACAGTGATTTACAGGAAAAGATTGAACTATGGGCTAAGCAAGGCTATCGAATCTATATCTTATCAACCACTTGCGAGATTTTTTACCATATTGAAAAAGCTGGTTTGTTACCCATCTATCCACTGCTATTAGGCTATACCCTTTCCTCAGAGGTCGGTGTCGTCAAGCCGGAAGCAGAGATTTACCAAAAGCTCTTGAAAAAATATAATCTGAATCCAGTGGAATCCGTCTTCATTGATGATATTCAGGCTAACTTAGATACGGCAGCTGAACTGGGCTTTGAAACCATTTTATCCACAAGTGAGACAGAGAATATCAGGGCTATGGAGGATTTGCTGGCTGCGAAAGGGAAGTTTGACTGATTAATGATAGTTTGCTTCACTTATAGTTGAAAAGGAGTGAGCCCAAGCTCCAACCTTGACATTTGCTGATGATTGCGCTATCATAGTTCTATATATGGGAGTCTGTGTACAGTCTGAGAGGAAGTGTAAGCTTCGACCGCACCTGATCTGGGTAATGCCAGCGTAGGAAACATACCGAAAAAATGTGGTATTTGTGCGCCTTTTCCGTATATGGAAAAGGCCTTTTCTTTTATCATCATTATCGAATGGTGATATCTTGAAGAATTGCGGCGCTAAAATGCAGGAAAGGAGGAAAAGCATTCTAATGAAAGCACTACAAAGGCTGATGCGACAGCAAATCGGTCTCTTAGGGATGCTGGGTGTACTTGTTATCTGGCAGGTCATGGGCTGGCTCAAGCTCTTGCCCAAGTTTATTCTGCCAACACCTCTGGAAATCGGTCAGGCCTTTATCAGAGATGCTGGCTTTCTAGCAAGTCATAGCTGGGCGACCTTAAAAGTAGCCTTGCTGGGTTTACTGCTGGGCCTGATCTTAGCCTGCATCTTAGCTGTGCTTATGGATAGCATGAGCTGGCTTAATGATCTGATTTATCCCATGATGGTCGTGGTGCAGACTATTCCGACCATTGCTTTGGCGCCAATTCTGGTTCTCTGGCTGGGTTATGGGATTTTGCCCAAGATTGTGCTCATTATTCTGACGACAACTTTTCCGATTATCGTCAGTATTCTGGACGGTTTTCGGCATTGTGACAGAGACACCTTGACTCTCTTTAAGCTCATGCAGGCCAATCGCTGGCAGATTCTCTGGCATTTTAAGATTCCAGCTAGTTTACCTTATTTCTATGCAGGTCTGAGGGTCAGTGTTTCCTATGCCTTTATCACGACCGTGGTTTCCGAATGGCTGGGCGGTTTTGAAGGCTTGGGTGTTTATATGATTCAGTCGAAAAAACTCTTCCAGTATGACACCATGTTTGCTATTATCATATTGGTTTCGGTCATCAGCCTTCTGGGAATGAAGCTGGTGGCTGTCAGTGAAAAATATGTCATTAAGTGGAAATAAGAGCTCAGCTCTGCTATTTTCCAAAGAAAGAAAAGAGGATAATAATGAAAAAAAGTTATAAAGTGTTGCTGGCAGGCTTGGCTGCCGTATCAATTATTGGCCTAGCGGCCTGCGGCCAGTCAGACTCGGAGTCAGCTAAGAAGGATAAAAAGATTGATTTTATCTTAGACTGGTCACCCAACACCAATCATACCGGCCTTTATGTGGCTCAGGAAAAGGGCTACTTTAAGGAAGCAGGCGTGGATGTAGATATCAAGTTGCCACCTGAAGATAGCAGTTCGGATTTGATTATCAACGGCAAGGCACCTTTTGGTATTTATTTCCAAGACTCTATGGCTAAAAAATTGGATAAGGGCGCGGAAATCACTGCTGTTGCGGCCATCGTTGAGCATAATACTTCGGGCATCATTTCCAAGAAGTCTGCAGGGATTACAAGTCCTAAAGACCTGGCTGGCAAGAAATATGGTACCTGGAATGACCCGGTGGAGCTGGGCATGCTCAAAACCTTGGTTGAAAGCCAGGGTGGGCAGTTTGATGAGGTAGAAAAAGTTCCCAACAACGATTCCAACTCCATCACGCCGATTGAAAATGGCTTGTTTGATGCAGCGTGGATTTATCATGGCTGGGACGGCATCATGGCTCAAACACAGGGCATTGATACAAATTTCTTTTATATGAAGGACTATGTCAAGGAGTTCGACTATTATTCTCCAGTCATCATTGCTAATAATGACTATCTGAAGAAGAATCCGGACGAGGCGAAAAAGGTCTTGCAGGCCATCAAGAAGGGCTATCAATATGCCATGGAGCACCCTGAAGAAGCAGCGGATATTTTAATCAAGAATGCGCCAGAATTGAAAAACAAACGTGACTTTGTTTTGGCTTCTCAAAAATATCTGTCTGAGCAATATGCATCAGATAAGGACAAGTGGGGTCAGTTTGAGGCTAGCCGCTGGAATGCCTTTTACAAATGGGCCAAGGATAAGGGTATCGTGGACAATGACTTGAGTGACAAGGGATTCAGCAACGATTATATAAAATAATGACAGAAATTAAACTTGAAAATGTAAGTTATGCTTATGATGAGCAGCAGATTTTGAAAGATATCAGCCTACAGGTAGAAGCAGGTCAGGTCGTAGCGATTTTGGGACCTAGTGGAGTTGGGAAAACGACCCTCTTTAATCTGATTGCTGGGATTTTGGAGGTTCAGTCGGGCAGAATTGTCCTAGACGAACAGGAAAATCCTAAGGGACGGGTGAGTTATATGCTGCAGAAAGACTTGCTGCTGGAGCACAAGACGGTGCTGGGCAATGTCATCTTGCCCCTCTTAATCCGAAAGGTATCCAAAAAGGAAGCGATGGAGCAGGCAACTCAAATTTTGAAGGAGTTCGGGCTCTTTGATGTGGCTGGCAAGTATCCACATGAGCTGAGCGGGGGGATGCGGCAGCGCGTGGCTCTGCTGCGGACCTATATGTTCGGTCACAAGCTATTTCTTCTAGACGAGGCCTTTAGTGCTTTGGATGAGCTGACCAAGATGGAGCTACACGCTTGGTATCTGGATATTCACCGTAGGCTTGGTCTGACGACTCTCCTCATTACTCATAGCATCGAGGAAGCTCTGGCTCTCAGTGACCGCATCTATATTCTGAAAAATCGCCCTGGGCAAATCGTGGCAAGTTTATCGCTAAGCTGGTCAGACAGCAAGGATAAGGAACTGCAGAAGTTGCGATACAAGCAGGAGATTTTGAAGATTTTGGGAGTGTGAAGCAACTGCCTGAATTCCTTTGCTTTCAAGAAACAACTTTAATCAAGCCTTTTGGCTTGATTTTTTGCATAAGTCCCTTTACTTTTGACTTTATTCATGGTACAATAGCCCTTGTGTGAAATAGCAGCAGGAAAGCATGGAGCTCGTCAACAGAACATCAGCTATAAAAGTAGCCTTAGCTGTTTGGGCGAAAATGTTCTGCACGAATCAGGGCTTTCTAAGTGACTATTTCCTCAAAAATATTTTACAGGAGGACATTTTTATGTCACGTTATACAGGACCATCTTGGAAACAAGCTCGTCGTTTGGGTCTTTCTCTTACTGGTACAGGTAAAGAATTGGCTCGCCGTAACTATGTACCTGGCCAGCATGGACCAAACAACCGCAGCAAATTGTCAGAATACGGTTTGCAATTGGCTGAAAAGCAAAAACTTCGTTTCACTTACGGTGTAGGTGAAAAGCAATTCCGTAACTTGTTTGTTCAAGCTTCAAAAATCAAAGAAGGAATCCTTGGTTTCAACTTCATGCTTCTCTTGGAGCGTCGCTTGGATAACGTTGTTTACCGTCTTGGTCTTGCGACTACTCGTCGTCAAGCTCGTCAATTCGTAAACCACGGTCACATCCTTGTTGACGGCAAACGCGTTGATATCCCATCATACCGCGTAACTCCAGGTCAAGTGATCTCAGTTCGTGAGAAATCATTGAAAGTTCCAGCAATCCTTGAAGCTGTTGAAGCAACTCTTGGACGCCCAGCATTCGTATCATTCGATGCTGAAAAATTAGAAGGTTCATTGACTCGCCTTCCAGAGCGCGATGAAATCAACCCAGAAATCAACGAAGCACTTATCGTTGAATTCTACAACAAAATGCTTTAATTTGTATTTGTTCAGAAGTCGGTTTCCCGGCTTCTTTTTTATACTCTCAATGAATTAATTAGAGCTATTTCCAACTAAAAAATGTCAATGGATTGAGACAGCTGTTTTGGGATATTATCTGATTTCTTTCTGCTCCTATCCAATCAGGTGAGACAGTCTGTAAAGATTTTTTCCAGCTTTTTTACGGAAGATTTGCTGAAATGGTGTATAATGGGGACAAGACAGTAACAGAAAATTATATGAAAGGAGTAGCGATGAAGGTTCTAGTGACAGGAGCGACTGGCTTTCTAGGAAAGTATGTTGTATATGAGCTGGCTGAACAAGGCTATCAGGTGCGGGCTTTTGGCCGTAATCTGAAGGCTGGTCGGCAGTTAGAAGGTACTTTAGTAGAGTTTTTTGCTGGAGATTTTACCAGAGAAGAAGAGATTTTTGCAGCCTGCGAAGGAGTGGATGCAGTGGTGCATGCTGGTGCCCTCTCAACGATTTGGGGACCATGGGAGCAGTTTTATCAGACCAATGTAGTAGGAACCAAGTTGGTTATGGAAGCCTGCCGACATTTTGGAGTGCAAAGACTGGTCTATATTTCCTCTCCGAGTGTTTATGCTGCGGCGCGTGACCAATTGGCTATCAAAGAAGAGGCTGCTCCTCAGGAAAATGAGCTGAATTTCTATATAAAAAGCAAGCTCATGGCTGAGCGGATTGTTCGAAGCTATCCTCAAGTTCCATCGGTTATCTTGCGCCCTAGAGGGCTTTTTGGTATTGGAGATACCAGTATCTTTCCTAGGATTCTGCGCTTAAGTCAAAAACTGGCGATTCCACTTATCAGAAATGGCCAGCAAATGATGGACATGACCTGTGTGGAAAATGTGGCCTTGGCTGTTCGTCTGGCTTTGGAAATTCCAGAAGCGCAAGGAAAAGTTTACAACATTACCAACGGAGAATCCCGTAGTTTCAAGGATATGCTGGATGAAGCTTTGGATGGTTTACAGGTTCGTAAACGTTATGTTAAGTTGCCTGCTGTTTTTCTAGGTCTTCTGGCACAGGGCTTTGAAAGCTTTTATCGCTTTTTTAACATTGAAAAAGAGCCACCTCTGACTCTTTACACCTATTACTTAATGCGTTACAGCCAAACGCTGGATATATCAGCAGCAGTAAGGGATTTGGGCTATCAACCCAAGTTGACAATCAGTGAAGGGATTGCAAAATATGTCCAACATTATCGAGAAAATTGAGTATCTTCAGCCTGGGCGCTGCAGCAGTCACTTGCAGCATATGTTTAAGGGAGTTGCCAAGAAAAAAATAATTTTTCCAGCTGGCGTTTTCCTCTTGAAGCATCGTGAGAAAGGCTATATTCTCTATGACACGGGCTATTCTCCAGCTATTCTGAAGCCCAATTTCAAATACTGGCTTTATGGTCTGGGAACGCCTGTTGATATGTCAGAAGAGGAGCGTGTAGATCGGCTGCTTGAGCAAAAAGGAATTGTGCCAGAAGATATTTCTTATGTCATCTTGTCGCACTTGCATCCAGATCACATCGGCGGAGCCGCTTTCTTTCCCAAGGCTCGCTTCATTCTGACCAAGACCGTTTTCAAAACTTATCAGCGTGGTAAGCTTAAGGATTTGGTTTTCAAGGAGTTTCTTCCACAGGATTTTGAGAAGCGGCTGAAAGTGGTGGAGCCTCAGCAGGTCCAAGCAGAATTCCTCTATCGCAAGACGGTTGATTTATTTGGGGATGGCAGTCTATATCTGGCTTCAGTTGATGGCCATGCCGCTGGTCAAGCTTGTCTCTTTTTGCCAGATTATCATCTGTTTATCGGAGCTGATTTGTGCTGGGGCGTGGATCTGTTGCCTTATACCGAGCAGATGCGTTTCTTGCCGTCACTGATCCAGGATAGCAAGGAAGAATACATGGCTGGTGTTGCCTTGCTTCGGCAGTTGATTGCTGTCGGCTATCAGGTGCTAGTCAGTCATGATCCGGCTGAGAGAGCGGAGCAGATTTTGTATGAAACTAGGAACATTTCTAAAAACCTTTAGCGTCATGCGCTGGGGGCATCAATTTAAAGATCGACAGGCCCTGGAACACTATCAAGTCAAGGCTTTAGCAGCCTATCGGGAATTTCTGCAGCAGGAATCGCCTTATTTCAAATCAGGTATTCCAGCAGATTTTAAGATGAATAAGGCTTTTATGATGAAGCGTTTCAATGATCTCAATACTCAAGGGTTGGATCGTGATGAGTTGCTAGCCTTGGCACTTGAGAGCGAGCGGACACGTGATTTCAGTCCCATGATAGGAGAAATTGCTGTCGGCCTGTCTTCAGGGACATCTGGTCACCGAGGCTTATTTGTCACAACTGAAAAGGAGCGCAGTATGTGGGCGGCGGCCATCTTGGCCAAGATGCTGCCTACAGGCAAACTCTTTGGGCACAAAATCGCCTTCTTTCTTCGGGCAGACAACCAGCTCTATCAGACTGTCAATTCAGGCTTGATTTCTTTGGAGTATTTTGATACTTTTCAGAGATCCGAAGAGCATGTAGAGCGCTTGAATGCTTACCAGCCGACGATTTTGGTGGCTCCAGCGTCAATGCTCTTGGAGCTGGCTAAACAAGTCCAGGCAGGAAATTTGAAAATTGCCCCTAGCAAAGTCGTATCGGTGGCAGAGATTTTAGAAGAGCCAGATCGGCAGAGGATTCAAGCAGGATTTGGTTTGAAAAAGGTGGATCAGGTCTACCAAGCGACCGAGGGCTTCCTAGCCTATAGTTGTTCCTACGGGAATCTTCATCTAAACGAAGACATTGTCCATGTAGATAAGCGCTACTTGGATGATAGGCGCTTTTATCCAATAATTACGGATTTCGAGCGGACTTCTCAGCCAATTTTTCAATATGAGCTGAATGATATCTTGGTGGAAAATCCTGAACCTTGCCCCTGCGGTTCGGTCTTTACACGGATTGATAGGATTGAGGGGCGCTCGGATGATATTTTCATTTTTGAAAATGCTACAGGTCAGTCGGTGGAGGTCTTTCCAGACTTTATTCGCCGTTGTATGCTCTTAGTTGATGGGATTGGAGAATACCAAGTCGCTCAGAAACAGGACCATTCGCTGACCATTGCTATCGAACATCGTAGTCAGCAGCGAGAAGACGAGATTGTCCAGCAGTTTCAAAACTTAGCGACTGATAAAAGATTTCTTATGCCGGCTATTTCTTTTGAAGATTATCAGCGGGACAGAAGCCGTAAGTTGAAACGTATCTATCGGGCTTAAGAATGCCCCAATTTGGAAAACATATGAATTGGTGGCTCAAGCGCTTTGGCAGTTTACCCAGCTGGCGAGCAGCCCCAAGTCTGACAAGAAGGAGTTTAATATGACTACAGTAAAGAATCATATAAAGATTGTTGGTTATGGTACGCATCTACCTAGAAATACTGTGACTTTTAAGGATCAGACCCGTTATCGGGTGATGGAAAATGAAGAAACCCAGCTTTCTATGGCTGTTAAAGCGATTGAAAAAGCCCTAGAGCAAGCGGGCTTAACAATCAAAGACATCGACTGTATCGTGTCAGCCAGTGCGGTGGGCGTTCAGCCTATTCCCTGCACCGCGGCTCTGATTCATGAGTTGGTGGCTAAGGGCTTGTCCATTCCAGCCATGGATATCAATACGACCTGCACCAGCTTTATCTCAGCTTTGAGTCTCATGTCTCATTTGTTGGAGGCTGGTGAGTATCAAAGGATCCTCATCGTGTCCAGTGAGGTTGGAAGTTTGGGTCTCAATCCCAATCAGAAGGAAAGTTTTGAGTTGTTCAGTGACGGAGCAGCAGCTTTGATTTTTGAAGCAACAGAGGAAGAAAGAGGGGTCATCTCCAGCATGCAGCGGACCTGGTCTGAGGGAGCTCATGATACAGAGATTCGCGGTGGTTTGACATCTTTTCAGCCTAAGGAGTATTCGGATGCTACCAAAACTCACTACATGTTTGACATGAATGGCAAGAAGATTCTCTTGCTTTCTGCCAGAAAAATTCCGGAAATGTTTAAAGAATTTAAAGAAAAGAGCGGCCTCAGCCTATCTGATTTGGATTATATCATTCCGCATCAGGCGAGTCGTGCTCTGCCAATGGTCATGTGTAGCTTGGGTATACCTGATGATAAATACCTTAATATTGTGCAAGACTATGGTAATATGGTGTCAGTAGCAGTGCCCTTTTCTCTCTGTTATGCTTTGGAGCGCAATCTAGTCAGAGAAGGGGATACCATCGCTCTGATGGGAACAGCAGCTGGTATGACGGTCAATATGTTGGCTATGAAATTATAATAAAAACAGGGTGTACAGAACCAAAAGAGGTTTTATACACCCTGTTTAATTTTTCAAAATATCAGAAGAGCCAGAATCCATTGGATCGAGCAGCTTCTTACAGCATTTTCAAAAGAAATTCTGCTATTTGTTCAGGACTTTCTTTTTTTCCTCTAGCAATCCACATCTGGCAGACACCAAAGAAGGCATTGGCAAGAAAGACCCGGCTGTATTCTTTTTCAAAATGATTGTAAATACGATTGCTAAAACGGTCCTGTAGGTTATCCGCCAGCATCACCTGCAGCTTGTGGCGCAAGAAATTTTGAATCTCTTTCGTACCGTTTTCCGTCAAAAGGGCGGCTAAGAGCGGCTCTTGCTGGAGGAACTGAAAGACCTCCGTAATCGCAGTTTTGATATCTTCTTGATTGTGCTCAAAAATATATCCCAACTGATGAAAGAGGTTTTGCTGATAACGTTCAATCATATCGTACTTGTCCTTGTAGTGAGTATAAAAACTACTACGGCTGATACCAGCAGCTTGAGCTAGCTGGACAGTAGTGATATGGTCGAAGGACTGCTTATGCAGTAGTGTAACCATGGCTCTTTCAATAATAGCCTTGGTTTTTCGGCGCTTATTGCTTTCTAACATAAAAACTCCCTTTGAGGCTAAGCCTCAGTCTGCTCTTCAAGCTAATAGCTATCATAGCAAACTACTTTTTCTTTTTCTCCACGTACCATTATATCAAATGTTTTTCCAGTGGAAAAGAGTTAAATTCCGGAATTAAGCATAGATAGTCAAAATTTTATCTTAATTAGGCTTGGTTGACTGGCAAAAAGCAGTAAAAATAGCGAAGCTGAGATTTAAAGGTAAAGTCTCAGCTTTCAGTCTATGTATTATTTGAAGTAGAGATAGTCGGGATTGGGAGTGACGTGAAGCAACTCCCCCTCTTGCGAGAAGATAATAGAAATTTGCTCATTTTTATAAGAGTAAATTGTGTAGGTATTTTGTAATCTTGATGCTTGAGCAATATCAACTGCACCTGCTAAGAAAGCACGCGCCTGTTCTTTGCTTATTTTTTGATCCTGAACCAATCTTTTAAGATTTTCTAATTCTTTGTCTTGGAAGGCTTCATATTCAGAAGCGAGATCGGTGCTTATTTTTTCTGGTTCGCCGAGAATACTTTTAACTTTTTATTGGGTATATCCTTTAAATTCAGGAATTTGCGCTTCAAAACCGCCAGATTCATAGGATTGGTAATAAACCTTGGCATCGCCAGTCGCATAAATCTTATCTTTCTTAGCATGATTGGCATCTGCTGGCAGCAGTGTTTCATATGGAACCGTATCGTCAAGTTAAGAGCTCGATGCTTGGCTCCATTTACCTCGCTTATCATTCTAATATAATGCTGATTTTCTGTGTACCTACCTATGGGAAAATGCCTTTTGTTTACAGATTATTCAGGGATTAAAGGCACTAGGGCCAACTTATTCCGCTTCCCTACAATCTTTTTAAACAAAATTAGACACGATGTCTAATTTTTAAAGAATAAACTTGTAATAATTTTCGATTGGTGTATAATCAATTTTATCGAAATTTGGACACTATGTATAATTTTTAGGAGGTAGACATGTTAAGAGAATGGAAAGCTATTTTAAAAAAGCCGACTTTTATCATTGTGATGTTAGGAGTCTCAATGATTCCTGCCTTATATAACGTTATTTTCTTGAGCTCCATGTGGGATCCGTATGGAAAGGTATCGGACTTGCCAGTGGCGGTCGTCAATCAGGATAAAGCTGTAACTGCTAGTGGCAAGACCTTGTCTATAGGCGAGGATGTTGTTTCCAGCCTCAAGGAAAATAAAAATCTGGATTTTCATTTCGTCAGTAAAGAAGATGCTCAAAATGGTCTGGAAAAAGGTGATTACTACATGGTTGTGACACTTCCAAGTGATTTATCTGAACGTGCAGCCAGTATTTTGACAGATAATCCTCAGCAAATGAAGATTGACTATCAAACGTCTAGCGGTCACAGTTTTATTGCTGGTAAGATGAGTGATTCAGCCATGGCTTCTTTGAAGCAGACGGTGGCGCAAAATGTAACTGATACTTATACAAGCGCCATATTTAAGAATATGGGAGACCTAAAAAATGGCTTGGTGAAGGCATCCGAGGGTGCTCAGCAATTAACATCTGGCAGCCAACAACTAGGTTCAGGAAGTCAGACAATTGCAGATAACTTAAGAACTCTGAATCAAGCTACGAGCAAATTATCGTCCGGTGCAGCTCAATTTAACACAGGACTACAGACTTATACTGGGAGTGTTGCACAAGTATCGTCTGGACTGGGTAGTTTGTCAAACGGGATAAACACTTATGCAAATGGTGTAAGTACTGTGGCCACAGGTGCAAATCAGCTGTCGGATCGATCATCAGACTTATTGGGTGGAGTCCAACAGCTTACTCAGTCAGGAGATGGAGTTCAGGCCTTATCGACAGGTGTAACGAATCTGAACACTGGCTTGGCTACATTAAAGTCATCGGTAGATACAACCTTAGCTAACAATCAGCAAAACGTGAATGATTTGTCAACTGGCTTGACTCAGTTGAATGCTAGTATTCAAGCTGCAGCAAGTGACTCAGCAGTGTCAACAGACAGCATTGAAGCTTCGCTGACTAGCATAGCAGCATCCGCTCAAGCCATTATCAATAATAATCAAGACGCCAAGGCCGCCGCTTTGGCAAGTGTCCAAGGGACCAGTGCTTATCAAGGACTTTCTAGTGAGGCTCAGGCAGAGATTGATGCAGCAGTCGGTGCTAGTCAAGCGGGAAGTGACCAATCTGCTCAGGCAATTTTATCAGAAGTTGATACGATGAGGGCTTCTCTTGAAACGATAAAAGGCGCTAGTCAAACAAAAATTAGTCAGTTAGAAGGCGCATCAAATCAAGTTCTGCCACAGGCAGCTAACATGATCAATGGCCTTTATAATGGCTTATCAACGGTGAGTGCAGGCCTCGGTTCAGCAAGTGGAGGAGCCAATCAACTAGTCGCAGGTGTAGATACCCTAAATGAGAAACTAACGACTGGCGCGACACAATTGGAACAAGGGGTGACAAGCTATACCAATGCAGTCGGTCAGCTATCTGAGGGGACATCAGCTTTGGCAAGTAAGAACCCTGATTTGCTAGCAAATACAACAAAATTAGCAAACGGGGCAGCCCAATTAACAGATAAATCGCCAGAATTGACCTCTAGTTTCGGGAAATTAGCGGATGGGACCAATCAATTAGCGAGCGGAACAGGGAAGCTAGCTGATGGCAGCAGTGCTTTAACAGATAATCTCTCTAAACTTACTGTGGGGACGAGCGATTTGTCTAATGGACTCGCGGATGCAGGCGATAAATTGTCGGCTGTTTCAACCAAGGAAGACAATGCAAAAACTCTGGCAGATCCTCTGACACTGAGCAAGACAGATGAGAACAAGGTAGAGAAAAACGGCATTGGGATGGCGCCTTATATGATTTCAGTAGCTTTATTTGTGGCGGCTATTTCAACCAACATCATCTTTAGTACACTTCCATCGGGTCAAGAACCTAGGACGAAACGAGATTGGCTGAAGGCCCGTATAGAGGTAAATGGAGTCATTTCTGTCGTGGCGGGTGTTTTGGTCTATGGTGCTGTGCACTTGATAGGCCTATCTGCTAACCATGAGTGGGCAACCCTTGGTTTGATTGTACTAGCCAGCATGACCTTTATGGCTCTTGTAACCGCTTTGGTTACTTGGGATAGCAAGCTCGGTGCCTTTGCTTCTCTGATTCTCTTGCTTTTACAGCTGGCTTCTAGTGCAGGAACCTATCCGCTGGAGTTGACTAGTAAGATTTTCCAAGTTATCAACCCTTGGCTGCCAATGAGCTATTCTGTATCGGGCTTACGCCAAACGATTTCCATGAATGGCCAAATAGGTAGTCAGGTGGTCTTCCTTGCTTTTGTTTTAGTTCTTTTCATGGCACTTGGTACTCTGGTCTATCGAACGGATAAAAAACAGCTAGCTTAGGGTCTGTGCCTTTATGAATCTGTAAGAATGTAGATGAAAAGTCTATCTGTAATTCTTTTACTTTTTCTCTAATCAACATCTCCTGAAAAGGGAGATGTTTTGTTTTCTTTAAGTTTTCTTTATCTTTCTTTTAAGTTTTCATCTTTAAAATTGCATTACATTCAAGAAAGATAGAGAGGGGAGAAGCCCATGGCAGAAAAAAATTTTCAAAATCATTTTCAGCGCTTTGAAACCAAATACATCATTTCCAAGGAAACCTTGCTGGATCTATTGCTAGAGTTTGAAGGCTATCTGGTGGAGGATGAGCGAGCTTATTCGACCATTAACAATCTCTACTACGATACGCCGTCTTATCAGCTCATTCGTGAGTCCTTGGAAAATCCTTGCTTTGACGAGAAGGTGCGCTTGCGGACTTATCAAGAGCATCCGACCGAAGATAGTCAAGTCTTTTTAGAAATCAAGAAAAAGACAGAGAATCTGGTCAGCAAACGCCGAATTGCAGCAGATTTGCTGACAGCGGAAGCCTATCTGGACGGAGATTACAGTCAGCTGACTGACCTTCAGATAGATAAGGAAATGGCTTGGCTAACCCAGCGTTTTGGCAATATTCAGCCTATGATGTATATCGGCTACAATCGTTATTCGATGAAAGGGATTGAGGATGAGCGGATTCGGATTACCTTTGATCACGACCTTACCTACCGTCCTTATGATCTGAGTCTCTTGGCTGGTCGCCATGGAGATCATCTCCTGCCAGCCAATCACGTTATCATGGAAGTTAAGACTCCAGAAACCTGCCCGCTATGGCTGAGTGAAATCATGGATCGCTACCAACTGTCTCCTAGCTCTTTCTCCAAATATGGCTTTGCTTATAAAAAAGCAAATTATATCAGCAGCAAATAAAATAGATAGGAAAAGAAAAATGAAACAATCAAAATCAACTCTTAAAAAAATTAAATTGATGATTCCACTGGTCTTGATGACAGCAGTGCTGGGAGCATGCAGTTCAAATGCCAGCAGCTCTACAGCTTCAAGCACTACCCAGACTGCTAATGCTACCAGTACCAGTCAGACTAAGACTAATACTTCTGATTATTTTGCCTCAGAGGACTCAGATGCTTCTTATGATGAGTCCAAGGCGACGACCATCAGCCTGAGTGGCTCTAGTGCTAAGACCTCTGGTGACGGCGCTAGTGTCTCCGGCTCTACCGTGACAATTTCTGAGGCTGGGACTTATGTCGTTTCCGGAACGAGTGAAAATGTGCAGATTGTCGTCAAAGCAGGTGATAGCGACAAGGTTCAAATCGTCCTAAATGGCGTAACCATGAGCGGGACAGACGCAGCTATCCTAGTAGAAAATGCGGGTAAAACAAGCCTGACTCTGGCTGACGGCAGCCAAAATACCATCTCAGATTCATCTAATCACAGCAATACGGATGCAGATGCAGCTATCTATAGTAACTCTGACCTGACTCTCAACGGCTTTGGAAGCCTGACAGTTGACGGCAAGTATGAAACAGCGATTAAGTCTGAGCAGATCTTGCGGGTGACAGGTGGTAACTATACGATCAAGGCAGCTAAGAATGGTCTGTCAGCAGCTTCAGCCATTAATATCAAGGACGCTACTATCGATATCACAGCGACAGAAGATGCTATCCACGCGGACAATGATGAAGATACTTCTCTGGGGAATCTCTATATCCAGTCCGGTACCATCACGATTAATGCTGGTGATGATGGTCTGCACGCTAGCAATATTGCTTTGATTGATGGTGGAACGATTACGGTTTCTAAGAGTGTAGAAGCTCTGGAAGGAACCAATGTTACCATTAACGGCGGCAAGCTGGATCTTTATGCGACAGATGATGGGATCAATGCAGCTAGTGACGTAACTGGCGCTGATATCTTTATCAAGATTACTGGTGGCGATATCAAGGTCGAGGTCGGTGAAGGCGATACCGATGCTATCGACTCCAATGGTGATGTCATCATGTCAGGAGGAAACTTGGATATTACTTCTACGGTATCTGCCTTTGACTTTGATGGAACGGCTACCTACACTGGCGGTACCATCACGGTCAATGGTGAAAGCCGAACAGAAATCACAGCAGACGGACCTGGCGCTGGTGGACCTGGTGGCGGCGGTGCCCCAGGCGGCCAAGGCGGTTTTGGTGGACGATAAGAAAATAAGGCAGTTCAATTTGAACTGCCTTATTAATTTATGAAAAAGATGGGGATGCAGCTATGTTTCTGCAAAGCAATCTTTTATAGAAGACTTAAGAGGGACGATAAATTTTCTATAGTGAAATCAGGTTTTTCTTCTAGTCGTTGGGGTTGGTAATAAGCACTAAAACCTTGTTTTAACCAGATAGTTGTCATTCCTAATGCTTTAGCAGGTATGATATCATTGTCTATTCGATCACCAATCATAATAGCTTGTTTAGCAGGGCAATAAGCTTTCTCTAAAGCTAAAGTGAAAATGGCAGGGGAAGGCTTGGCAAGTCCGAGCTCTGCAGAAGAGACAACTAAATCAATCCATTGATATAGTCCCATTTTTTTCAAACGCTCTTTTAGGCCAGGTAGTTGGTTGGCGATGATTCCGATTTTATATCGGTTGTGCAATTCTTTTAAGACCACTTGGGCATCTGGGTATAATTTCTCCAAATTAGAGTTCCAAATGGGACGTTCTAAGTTAAATTCTTTTATTGTCTCCAAGTCTCCCTTTTTACCTTCTTTAAACAGTTCAACCATACGAGCATAAAAAATATCGTAGTTAATATTTGTCCCTGTAATTGCTCTCCTAATTCTATCTTGATAGGCTTCTTTTTCATCAATCAAAGTAGAGCCAATGTCAAAAAACAACCATTTATGAGCTGACATTTTACTACCTCCACAGTAATTATGATATGCCTTACTCATCAATTCTAATCAACATCTTCTCTGTATCCACGGTCACTTGAGCACCGATGGTAATGGTAAAGAGTGGCTGAGTATGGGCAAAGTCCAAGTCATAGAGGACGGGAATCGTCTTTAGAATCGGATGTTTGTCCAAGATATAAAGGAGCAGCTCCTCTGTCATCTGGCATTCTTTTGGAAAGCGGCCGATGAGAAGGGCCTGCGGGTTAGGATAGGCCTGAAGAAGGGCTGCTAGATTGCGTTCAAATTCTACATAGAAATCTTCCTCTGCCTCTTCAACAAAGAGGACATAGTTCTCATCAGTTGGGGCATAGGGTGTGCCACGTAGGAGCGAGAAGGTAGAAAGATTGCCACCGATAACCGTGGCTTGGGCTTGCCCATGGTGATAAACTTTCCATTCTGTCTCATGGAAGGTCAGTGGGGCATCGGGCAGGTACCAGGCGTTGTCGCCCCATTTTTCACTAGGAGTCAGCTCGTAAGAAGTCTGGCTGACAGCCTTGAGCCAGCTCTCAGTCTGATAGTCCTGTAGGTCATCCATCTTAAAGCTAGAGTAGGAGGGTCCCATATAGGTTTGCATGCCAGTCTTAGTGTAAATAGCACTGAGCAAGGCTGTTGTGTCCGAGTAGCCGCAGAAAATCTTAGGGTTTCTAGCAATCAACTCAAAGTCCAGATAGGGCAGGAGCTCATTGCAGTTGAAACCGCCGATGGTGGCCAGAATAGCATCAACGGAGTCATCCGAAAAGGCGGCATGGATGTCTGCCACCCGACTTTCGATGGAAGCAGAGCCTAACATATCATTTTCCAGATAATGCTCCGAAAAAGACACGGTAAATCCTAGCTTTTCCAAGCGCTCCTTGGCGGCTAGATTGACCTCAAAGCCACCGATGTGTTCGATTGATGCCGAGGGGCTGACGACCCGAATGTGCATACCAGGTGTGAGTTTTTTCATAGGAACCTCCTTGTGATAAATTTTTATAGAATATCATAGCACAAAGGCCAAGGCCTGTAAAGCAATCTTAGAGAATTGTGGGAAGTTTTATCAAAAAAGGAGCCGCTGAGGACTCCCTGATTGTATATATTCTTTTCTATGATTTATTCGCTGAGCTTAATGCTACCGCTTTCGACGCTGGCAGTAAGTGTAGTTGTCGGATTTTCGACTTTACGGATGGCAGAGCCGCCAAGTTCATGGCCTTTGGAGTGCTCTACACTTATACTACTAGGGATGTCAATTTCACCTAGATCCGTTTTCAGATCAAAGGATAGCTGCGACAAACTGCCAGAAACCAGATGCAGATTAATATCGCCCAGTTGGTTAGTGATAGAGATTGTACCAGCTAATTCCAACTGTTCAGAGTTCAGTGAGCCGCTTGAGATTTTCAGAGTGCTGTCGGAGATTTTGCTCGAGTTTAGATTGACCTCTCCCAGAGAGTTTGATATTTCGCCAGATGCGAACTGGCTGTTGCTCAGAGTGATGGTACCCGAAGAATCAATGATTTTTCCAGAGCTAATCTGACTGTTATTGATGGTAATCTCTCCCAGAGAGTTCTTAAATTTACCAGATGCGAATTGGCTATCATTCACAGTCAACGAGCCCTGAGATAGAGAGAAGTCAGCATTTTTGGCTGATAGATTGGACAGCGTAACATCTCCTAATGACGAACTGCCGCTGAATGTCTCAAGCTTGGTCCCCTTGGGCAGGGAAAGCTCCACAGTACGCTTCTCCTGAGATTCTTGGTCAAATAAGCTGAGTAAGGAGCGGATGCCAGTGCTTATGTGGAAGGAGCGGATGTCAGTGCTTATGTGGAAGGAGTCTGCACCATCTTCCTTGATGTTTAAGTTTCCATTTTCAGAACTTGTTGTTATTTTTCCAAGCATGCTGCCGCCAATCTGATAGTTGCCGTCTCTTTGGTAATAGGTCAAGTGAGCCTTGTCATCAGGAGATTCGCTGATGACGAGGTTTCTAGCTGCTAAGTTGATATTTAGGGAAGAAAGATCAGAGAAACTTTCTTCTTTTTTCGTTAGTTTTACCTTGCTTTTGGCAGAATTGACCAAGTCGTTGACACCGCCTGTAATGGAGCCGATAGTTGTCAAGGCTCCACCAAAGAGGCAGGCTAAAATAGCTGCGGATAAAAGAGGTTTTTTCAATTTGATGTTAGCCATGACGTGCTCCTTTCTTTGCGAAAAGTTGAGCTAGTTTGACAAAGCCAGCCTTGCCAAACTGAGTAACAGGAGAAATGCCTGCGTAGAAGATGCCGGACAGTCCCAGAGCTAGAACACTGAGCCCCAGAGTGAACAGGAAGGCCGGGATCGATGTCGTCAGTCCCACTGTCAAAGTGTCCCAGATCAGGCTGATTCCAAAAATAAAGAAGGCAAAGGCACCTATAGCCATGACTAGAGCAAAGATAAAGACTAAGAGGAAGAAAACGAAAGTCAAAAGTGCTGCTACTATAAAGAGCGGAATAGCCAAGGGTGCTGCCAAAATGGATAGGATAGCAATCTGGACGATGTTCTTAGTGTTTTTTGATGAACTGCTGTCTTGATTATCTTCCTCGACTTTTTTGTCCAAAAGATTCAACATAATCTCATGAGCCGCTTCCTTTGGGCTGCCTAAATCAGCAATAGTGGCTTCCTCGCCCTCTGGGCCTACCTCGTCGAAGTACTCAGTGAAGTAATCCATAGCTTCCTGATAGTCCTTGCGTGGCAGTTTTTTCAGATATTTTTCTAGCTCAGCTAGATACTCGGTTCTTGTCATGACGGATGCTCCCTTCTATGATACCGCTGATGGTCATGGTATAAGTTTGCCACTCTTCTTTGAGAGTGAGTAGATGTTCATGCCCGTAGGCAGTGAGTGAATAGTATTTTCGTTTTCGTCCTTGGTACTCCTGCGAATAAGTCGTGAGGCAGTCAATTTGCTCCAGCTTCTTCAGAATGGGGTAAAGTGTTGATTCTTTGATATTAGCAATCAGCTTGATCGTTTGGCTGATTTCATAACCGTAGGAATCGTCTTTTTCAAGGATGGCTAAGATGAGAAACTCAATCAAAGCCGATGATGTGGGGAAAGACATAGGACCACCTCCTTGTGTAAAATATTTATATATAATCTTTCTATATATAGTCTACAACCTCTTAGGAAAAAAGTCAAGCAAAATATATAAAATTTTTATATATTTTTTTGAAAATGCCTTTTTATGGCTATTTATAAGGAACATCAAAGTACCTTTCTTCCTTATAAGAACTTTACATCTTCCTTAGCTTTTGTGTTGAAAACATCTTCCATAAAATGGTAAAATGGTGTAAGTCTAACTAAAAATATAAGAGAGATCAATGAAAAAACATCAAACCCTATATAAGTTTTTGGGCCAAACCCTACTATATTTTGTTATCTTTCTGGCCTTGCTTTATTTCTTTAGCTATCTGGGTCAGGGTCAGGGCGGCTTTATCTATAATGAATTTTAATGTGAGAGAGTAGGAAATAATGTCAAATAAAGTGATACATGATATGATTGAAGCGATTGAGCATTTTGCTCAGGTGCAGCCGGATTTTCCAGTTTATGATATTTTAGGTCAAGTTCATACTTATGGCGATTTAAAGAAGGATTCCGATTCGTTGGCGGCTCAGATTGACCGTTTGGGACTTCCTGACAAGTCTCCGGTTGTGGTCTTTGGCGGTCAGGAATACGAAATGCTGGCTACTTTTGTGGCCTTGACCAAGTCTGGTCATGCCTACATTCCTATTGACAGCCACTCAGCCTTGGAGCGCGTGGCAGCGATTGTGGAAGTTGCTGAGCCAAGTTTGATTATTGCCATCAATGATTTTCCGCTGGCAAATGTAGAAGCTCCTATTTTCAGTGCGGAGCAAGTTCAGACAGCCTTCAGAGAGGGAGCGTCCTATGAGCTGAGCCAACCGGTGCAGGGAGATGATAATTATTACATCATTTTCACATCAGGGACAACTGGTAAACCTAAGGGGGTGCAGATTTCCCACAATAATCTGCTCAGCTTTACAAATTGGATGATTACAGATAAGGAGTTTGCGACTCCGGCTCGTCCTCAAATGTTGGCTCAGCCGCCTTATTCTTTTGACTTATCAGTCATGTACTGGGCGCCGACTTTGGCCTTGGGAGGGACTCTTTTTGCCCTACCTTCGGCTGTGACTCAGGATTTCAAGCAGCTGTTTGAGACGATTCTCAGTCTGCCTATTGCTATCTGGACTTCGACGCCTTCCTTTGCGGACATGGCCTTGCTGTCGGATGACTTTAACAGCCAGAAGCTGCCTCAGCTGACGCATTTCTACTTTGACGGCGAGGAGTTGACAGTCAAGACAGCTCAGAAGCTGCGCGATCGCTTCCCTCAAGCTCGCATTATCAATGCCTATGGTCCGACTGAGGCAACAGTGGCCTTGTCTGCAGTAGCAGTGACTGATGAGATGCTGCAAAATTGCAAGCGCCTGCCGATTGGCTATACCAAGGCGGACTCTCCGACCTTTGTCATTGACGAAGAAGGGCAGAAGGTGCCGAATGGCCAGCAGGGAGAAATCATCGTCTGCGGCCCAGCCGTATCCAAAGGCTATCTGAATAATCCCGAGAAGACAACGGAGGCCTTCTTTGAATTTGAAGGTCTGCCAGCCTATCATACAGGAGATGTCGGCTCCATGACAGATGAAGGCCTGCTGCTTTACGGCGGCCGGATGGATTTCCAGATCAAGTTTAATGGTTTCCGTATTGAGCTGGAGGATGTGTCTCAAAACCTCAACAAATCTAAATACGTTGAATCTGCAGTGGCTGTGCCCCGCTACAATAAGGACCACAAGGTTCAAAATCTGCTGGCCTATGTCATTCTCAAAGACGGTGTGGCTGAGCAGTTTGAGCGAGAAATCGATATCACCAAGGCAATCAAGGAAGATCTGCAGGATATCATGATGTCCTACATGATGCCGTCCAAGTTCCTCTATCGAGAGACCCTGCCTTTGACCCCGAATGGCAAGATTGACATTAAGGGGCTGATTAGCGAGGTCAATAAGCGATGATGGATTTCTTGAAACAACTGCCTCACTTGGAACCCTACGGCAACCCAGTTTACTTTGTCTATATCGTTCTGGCAGTTCTGCCAATCTTTGTCGGACTTTTCTTTAAGAAACGCTTCCCCCTTTATGAAGCCTTGGTCAGCTTGGTCTTTATCGTCCTGATGCTGACAGGTCCCAGTCTGGCGCAGCTTTGTGCTTTACTGGGCTATGTCATCTGGCAGATAGTTTGGGTTTATTCATATAAGCTTTATCGCCAGTCGCGGGACAGCAAGTGGATCTTTTATCTGCATACCTTGCTGGCAGTTCTGCCGCTTGTGCTTGTCAAGGTAGAGCCCGCAATCAGCGGTCATCAGTCTCTCTTTGGTTTTTGGGGATTTCCTATCTGACCTTTCGTTCGGTAGGGATGATGATTGAGATGCGCGATGGAGTTCTGACAGAGTTCACGCTCTGGGAGTTCCTGAGTTTCCTGCTCTTCATGCCGACCTTTTCGAGTGGCCCCATTGATCGTTTTAAGCGTTTCAATGAAGACTATTTGAACATTCCTGAGCGCGATGAGCTGCTGGATATGCTGGAGCAGTCTGTCAAGTATATCATGCTAGGCTTTCTCTATAAGTTTATCCTAGCCCATATCTTTGGACATCTCTTGCTGGGGCATGTCAAGACCTACGCTCTCTATACCGGCGGTTTCTTTAATCTGGGAACTCTGGGCGTCATGTATGTCTTTGGTCTGGATCTCTTCTTTGACTTTGCCGGTTATTCGATGTTTGCGCTAGCTATTTCCAATCTCATGGGAATCAAGAGCCCTATCAACTTTGATAAGCCTTTTCTCTCACGCGATTTGAAAGAATTTTGGAATCGCTGGCACATGAGTCTGTCCTTTTGGTTCCGTGATTTTGTCTTTATGCGGCTGGTCATGGTCCTGATGCGCAATAAGGTCTTTAAAAACCGCAACACGACCTCTAGTGTGGCCTATCTGATCAACATGCTGATAATGGGATTCTGGCATGGTGTGACCTGGTATTATATCGCCTACGGTCTCTTTCATGGAGCTGGTCTGGTCGTCAATGATGCCTGGCTGCGCAAAAAGAAAACTCTAAACAAAGAGCGCAAGGCTAAGGGGCTTCCGCCTTTGCCAGACAATAAATGGACTCAAGCTTTGGGGATTGTGGTGACCTTTCACGCAGTCATGTTCTCATTTTTAATCTTTTCTGGATTTTTAAATGAGCTTTGGTTTAAAAAATAATAATGAATGAGGAAGAAAAATGGATATAAAAGCAGAAGTAATTGAAATTATCGAAGAACTATTTATGGAAGATGTGTCAGATATGATGGACGAGGATTTGTTTGACGCTGGTGTCCTAGACAGTATGGGAACGGTCGAGCTGATTGTTGAGCTGGAAAACCGTTTTGACATCCGCGTGCCAGTGTCAGAGTTTGGACGCGATGACTGGAACACAGCCAATAAAATCGTTGAAGGCGTAACGGAGCTTCGCAATGCTTAAACGACTCTGGCTGATTCTGGGCCCAGTTTTCTGCGCCATGGCCATGGTTGCCCTGCTCTTTTTCTTCTATCCGCTTGATAAAAAGCATGATATAGAAGCAGAGAAGCGCTCAGCAGTGACCCTGACAGCAGAAAACTTCAAGAGCCGCAGTAAGAAGGTGACAGCTTTGACCGATAAGAAGATGCGCTTTGTGCCCTTCTTTGGATCTAGCGAATGGCTGCGCTTTGATAGTATGCATCCGGCAGTGCTGGCTGAGAAATACGATCGCTCCTATCGGCCTTATTTTCTAGGCCAGCGCGGGGCAGCATCGTTTAATCAGTACTTTGGTATGCAGCAGATGTCCTCTGAGTTGGAGGGACAAACGGCGGTTTATGTGGTGTCGCCCCAGTGGTTTACCAAGACCGGCTATGATGCTTCGGCCTTTCAGCAGTACTTCAACAGCGATCAGCTGACGGCTTATCTGTCTCAGCAGCAAGGAGATGCGGCGGCGCAATATGCAGCCCAGCGCCTCCTTCAGCTCTATCCAGATGTCGCTATGGCAGAGAGCGTCCAGAAGCTGTCTGAAGGTAAAAAGCTGAGCAGCTTTGAAGAGCGCCATATTGAGATGATGGCTCATCTTAATGAGCGCCAAGATGCTTTTTTTAGCAATTTTGCTGCCCTCAATAATGGAAATTATGACCAGCGAATTTTGCCTTATATGGCGGATTTGCCAGACACCTTCTCCTATAAAGCTTTGGAAGAGATTGCCACAGCAGAAGCCAAGAAGAAGACCAATAACAATCAATTCGGCATAGACAATCAATTTTACAAGACCCGTCTGGCCGGCAAGGTTGCCAAGCTCAGAGGTTTTCAGACCAAGCAATCTTATGAAAAATCCCCTGAGTACAACGACTTGCAGCTGGTTCTGGACCAGTTTGCCAAGTCAAAGACCAATGTCATCTTCATCATTCCACCGGTCAATTCCAAGTGGATGGAGTATACAGGTCTCAGTCCTGAAATGTACCAGCGGACGGTGACTAAGATTCGCTACCAGCTGGAAAGTCAGGGTTTTACCAACATTGCTGATTTTTCTAAGGACGGCGATAAGCCTTACTTCATGCAGGATACTATTCACATGGGCTGGAATGGCTGGCTGGCCTTTGACAAGGCGGTTGATCCTTTTGTAGCCAATCCACAGCCGGCGCCAAACTACCAGATCAATGACCGTTTCTTCACTAAGGAATGGTCTCAGTATACTGGCAAACCAGAAGAATTCAAATAGGGTTGGGACTTTCCAGCCTTATTTTTATAAAGGAGGAAAGATGAAGATTCGTTTGTCCCAAACAGAAGATATCCCTGTTATGATGGCAATCTATGATGTGGCCCGTCAGTTCATGAAAGACCAGGGCAATCCGACTCAGTGGGATGGAGGCTATCCTAGCGAGGGTTTGATTGAAGAAGATATTGTGGCTGGCCACTCTTTTGTTATCGAGGAAGATGGGCAGCTGGTCGGCACCTTTGCCTTTATCATCGGAGAAGACCCGACCTATCAGGTCATCGAAATGGGAGCCTGGCATTTTTCGGAGCCTTACGGCACCATTCACCGCATCGCTTCGAACGGGCAAGTCAGAGGCCTATCCCGTCAGGTCTTTGATTTTTGCTGCCAGCAGATTCCCTATTTGCGAATCGATACCCATGCGGACAATCAGCCTATGCAGGCTGCTGTCCTGAACTACGGTTTTAGTGAGTGCGGCATTATTTATGTGGCAGACGGCAGTCCTCGCCTGGCTTATGATTATCATCAATAAAAAAATCTGCTCAAGGGCAGATTTTTTAGGTTATATCAAAACAAACTTTTCCACAGCTTCTGCGACCCCGTGCTCATTGTTGCTTTTGGTGACGGTTTTTGCCTTGGTTTTGACTGCTTCAGGGGCATTGCCCATAGCGACTCCGAGTCCAGCCAGTCGCATCATAGGAAGGTCATTGAAGTTGTCTCCGATTGTCATGACCTGCTCTAGAGGCACTTGGTAGTGCTGGGCAATTTCGTACAAAGCTTGCTCCTTGGAGACATGCTTGGCCGTGACTTCCATGTAGTTGTCCTTTGAGAGATAAAAAGCTGTCTTGGGGAAGTCTAAGGTCTGTAGGTAGTCATGGAGTTTCTGGATGACAGGCGCTTCATCAATGAGGAGTAGCTTGTGGACGGGCATTTGCGCATCTAGTACTGGCACTAGTACATTCTGAATCATCGGCTGCTCGCCTGTAATAGCAGCTTCTATCTGTACCCACTTATCCAAACGATCGGCAATCCAATCCTTACCGGAATAGAGATTGATGGACACGCTAGGAAATTCAGCCTTGACCAACTCCAGAAAAGTGCGGATTTCTTCCTTATCTAGAGGGTGCTCGATAATGGTCTCGTAAGCTTGTGGGTCGCCCTTGATGACTAGAGCGCCATTGTAGCAGGCTAGCGGATTATTACCTAGTCCTAGGTCGCGCGCAATCGGCTCCATACCCAGAGGAGAGCGAGCAGAAGCGAGGACGAAAGGAATCTTTCTCTGACTGAGCAGAGGAATTAGGTCTTTAAGTGCTGGATCCACTTGGTGCTGATCGTCCAAAATCGTGCCGTCAATGTCGCTGATAATCAGGCGAATCGCTTGTTTTGTCATGGGTCGTCCTCCTTGCTATTCTACATAGAGTATAACATATGCGTTAAGACTTTAAAAGTTTTGGCAAGGATTTACAAGCTTGTAGAGACTGCCTAATAGAAAATCAAAAAACCGAGCAA